>NZ_CAXFCL010000195.1:0-14703 GCF_964000955.1 uncultured Abyssibacter sp. | reverse complement strand
TCGTCAAGTTCGAGGGCAACTACCACGGTCACGCCGACTCGCTGCTGGTCAAGGCCGGCTCCGGCGCGCTCACCCTGGGTGTGCCGAGTTCTCCCGGCATTCCGGCCGACGTCGCCCGTCACACGCTGACCGCCACCTACAACGACCTGGAATCGGTCCGCGCGCTGTTCGCCGAACATGGCGACGACATCGCCGGGATCATCCTGGAGCCGATCGCCGGCAACATGAACTTCGTCAAGCCGGTCGACGGCTTCCTCGAGGGCCTGCGCACGCTTTGTGACGAACATGGCGCCGTGCTGATCTTCGACGAGGTCATGACCGGCTTTCGCGTCGCCCTGGGCGGCGCGCAGTCGGTCCACGGCATCACGCCCGACCTGACCACGCTGGGCAAGGTGATCGGCGGCGGACTGCCGGTCGGCGCGCTGGGCGGGCGCCGCGACCTGATGGAGCAGCTGGCGCCCACGGGACCGGTCTACCAGGCCGGCACGCTGTCCGGGAACCCGCTGGCGACCGCGGCCGGCCTGGCCACATTGCAGGCGTTGCAGGCGCCGGGTTTCTACGAGGCGCTGGAGGCCATGACCGCCCGCCTGGTGCAGGGCCTGGTCACCCACGCCAAGGGCGCTGGCGTGGCGCTGCAGGGCGACTGGCAGGGCGGCATGTTCGGCCTGTACATGACCGACGGCCCGGTGCGCGGCTACGCCGACATCACCGCCTGCGACACCGCCGCCTTCGGCCGCTTCTTCCACGCCATGCTGGATCACGGCGTCTACCTAGCGCCGTCGGCGTTCGAGGCCGGTTTCGTCTCGGCAAGCCATACCGCCGACGACATCGATCAGACCATCGAGGCCGCCCGCGAGGTCTGGATCGGATGAGTACCACCGAACAGGGCGGGTTCATCACCCGCCTGCGGGCCAAGCTCAACAAGGGCGACTCCTGGCTCACCTACGATCTGGCAAACCTGTTACCCGGCCAGGGCCTGGACGACGACGCGCTGGAGGAAATCGAGACCCGGCTGCTGACCGCCGACGTGGGTGTCGAGGCCACGATGACGATCGTCGACCATCTGCGCGCCGAGGCCAACGCAGGCCGTATCCGCAACGCGGACCAGTTGCGCAAGGCCATCACCGACGTGATGGGCGGGATTCTCGACCCGGTGTCCGAGCCACTGGACATCCCCGACTTCATTCGCCCCTACATCATCCTGATGGTCGGCGTGAACGGTGCCGGCAAGACCACCACGATCGGCAAGCTGGCACGCCGGTTTCAGCAGGAAGGCAAGTCGGTGCTGCTGGCGGCGGGCGACACCTTCCGCGCCGCCGCCGTCGAGCAGCTCAAGACCTGGGGCGAGCGCAACAACGTCCCGGTCATCGCGCAGGGCCAGAACGCGGACTCGGCCTCGGTCATCTACGACGCCGTGCAGGCCGCCAAGGGCCGCGGGATCGATGTCGTGATTGCCGACACCGCCGGCCGCCTGCACACGCAGGGCCATCTGATGGAGGAGCTGCGCAAGATCAAGCGCGTGGTGCAGAAACACGACGCCTACGCGCCGCACGAGGTGATGCTGGTGGTGGACGCAACCACAGGCAACAATGCACTCAATCAGGCGATCCAGTTTCACGAAGCCGTCGGTCTGACCGGCATCACCGTGACCAAGCTGGACGGCACCGCCCGAGGCGGTATCGTGTTCGCCATTGCCAAGCGACTGGGTCTGCCGATCCGCTTTGTCGGGGTTGGCGAATCGGCGGATGATCTGGGCCAGTTCGACGCCCGGGCATTCATCGCCGCGATGTTCGAACGCTAGCCCGACCGGGGTCGGGCAACACCGGCGTCGCGAATCCGCGCGCCATTGGGACACGGGGAATCTGAACCATGGGTGACATCGTCTACCTGCATCGCGTGGCCAAACGCTACCCGGGCGGCCATGACGCCCTGTCCGACGTCACCCTGACCCTGGAACAGGGCGAGATGGCGTTCCTGACCGGGCATTCCGGCGCCGGCAAATCCACCCTGCTGAAACTGATCGCGCTGATCGAACGCCCGACCCGCGGCCAGGTGGTCATCAACAACCAGAACATCAGCAAGGTGCGGCGCAGCCAGGTCGCAAGGTTCCGCCGCAACGTCGGCGTGATCTTCCAGAACTTCAATCTGCTGAACGACCGCACGGTGTTCGACAACGTGGCCCTGCCGCTGGTGATCCGTGGCGAGACCCGCGACACCATCGCCCGCCGCGTTCGCGCCGCGCTGGACACGGTCGGCCTGCTGGACAAGGAACGCCAGTACCCGATCGTGCTGTCCGGTGGCGAGCAGCAGCGGGTCGGGATCGCACGGGCGATCGTCGCCAAGCCACCGCTGATCCTGGCCGACGAGCCCACCGGCAACCTCGATCCGGAGCTGTCGGCCGAGATCATGGACCTGTTCCAGCGCTTCAACGAGGTCGGGGTCTCCCTGCTGATCGCGACCCACGACGTCGAGCTGATCCGCTCGCTGCCGTACCGGGAGATCCAGCTCAAGGGCGGCCATATCGCCGATCGTGCAGCCGCGGCACCCTACGAGACGCCGCAGTGATCGCCGAGTATTTCAAGCGACATGCGCAGACGCTGGTGTTCACGCTGGGCCGTCTCTATCAGCGCCCGGTGGCCACCGCGCTGACGACGCTGGTCATCGGCATCACGCTGGCGTTGCCGGCGGGGCTGCATCTCATGGTCAGCAACGTCAACTCGGTGGGGTACAGCTGGGAAGGTTCGCTGACCGCCTCGCTGTTCCTGGCCGACTCCGTCGACGACAAGGCCGGTCAGATGCTTGCCTCGGACATCCGCAGCCGGGAATCCGTACGCGGCACAAGCTACATCTCGCGTCAGCAGGCACTGGAAGAGTTCCGTGCACTGTCGGGCTTCGGCGAAGCACTGGACCTGCTCGACCACAATCCCTTGCCGGCGGTCGTTGTCGTCCGCTTCAAGACCAACCAGTCCCCGGACGCGATCAACGCCACCGTCCGCGGGCTCAGCGAGCTGCCCGGTGTGGTCGAGGCGAAGCTGGATCACCAGTGGCTGGACCGCCTGTTCGCGATCCTGGCCACGGTGCAGCGCGCGGCGATGATCATCGCCGCCCTGCTCGCAATCGCGGTCATCCTGACTGTCGGCAACACCATCCGGCTGGATATCGAGAACCGCAAGGACGAGATCGTCATCATGAAGCTGGTCGGCGCGTCCGACGCCTTCGTCCGCCGGCCGTTTCTCTACACCGGGTTCTGGTACGGCTTTCTCGGCGGCATCGCGGCGTTGATCCTCCTCGGCATCGCCGTCGCGCTGATGGCCGGCCCGGCCGGCCACCTGGCGGCGCTGTACCAGTCCAGCTTCGTCATTCGGGGCCTCGGGTTCTCCAGCAGCCTCGGCCTGCTGGGCATCGGCGTCGCGCTGGGCTGGTTCGGCGCCGCCTGGACCGTCGCGCGTCATCTCGGCGCCATTGTTCCGCGCTAGCAACCGCCCCTGCGCCACCCCTCGAAATCGAGGCCGAAAGCGGCCGATTTCATCCCCGCGGATACGGAACTTTTCGCGTGCTGACGCGTCTTATCCACAACGCAAGGGGGTCCACCGACTCACGGTGGACGTGGTAGTATGAGTGGCCGCAAGGAGGGTTCCCATGACGCAAGCTCTGGCGCTTTCACAACAGGCCAACCTGGTGCCGTTGACCGGCAGCCTGGATGCCTACATTCACTCCGTGAACAGCATTCCGGTTCTCGAACCGGAAGATGAACGGGCGATCGCGCGTGCCTATACCGAACAGGGCGATCTCTCCGCTGCGCAGCATCTGGTGATGTCCAACCTGCGCTTCGTCGTGCACATCGCACGCGGCTACATGGGCTACGGCCTGCCGATGGCCGACCTGATCCAGGAAGGCAACATCGGCCTGATGAAGGCCGTCAAGCGCTTCGATCCGGATGTCGGCGTCCGCCTCATCTCCTTCGCCGTGCACTGGATCAAGGCCGAGATTCACGAGTTCATCCTGCGCAACTGGCGCATCGTCAAGGTCGCCACGACCAAGGCCCAGCGCAAGCTGTTCTTCAACCTGCGCAGCGCGAAGAAACGCCTGGGCTGGATGAATCAGGAAGAGGTCGAAGCCGTCGCCAGCGATCTCGGCGTGAAACCCGAAACCGTGCTGCAGATGGAGCGCCGGTTGTCCGGGCAGGACGTCTCCTTCGCCGCCTCCGGCAGCGACGACGAGGACAGCCCGGTCTACGCACCGGAGCAGTACCTGGCGTCGGAGGATTCCGACCCGGCCTCCGCGCTGGAAGATGCCGACTGGGATGCGCGTCAGCGCCGCCAGCTCAGCACCGCACTGGAGACCCTGGACGACCGCAGCCGCGACATTCTCAACCAGCGCTGGCTGTCCGAGGACAGCAAGACAGGGCTGAAGGAACTGGCCGAGGTCTACGGAATCTCCGCCGAGCGGGTCCGCCAGATCGAGGCTGCGGCGATCAAGAAGCTGCGCAAGGCCATCGCGGCCTGAACACGGGCCCAAACGAATAAACCCGGCGACATGCCGGGTTTTTTATTGCCTGCAGAAAAACCTTGCGCGAGTCGTTAAATTTAGGTAAAAAGTTCCCACTGACGAGAAGGCTCTATCTGGTCTTCTCGTGGCGCTAGCCCGCTCAGGACGAGTGCCACGGCAATGAATTCATAATAATAACTGGGGATAGTCTTGATTGGCCTCCATTCGTGGAGGCCAATTTGTTTCCGGCGCCATCCGCCGCGACCCCATCGCTCACCCCGCCGCCCGCTAAAGCGGAACGTAGTGATCGACCAGCAGCGCCGTGAACAATCCCATCAGGTAGAGAATCGAGTAGCCGAAGGTCTGCATGGGCAGCGGCGCGGCGGTGGTCAGGTACAGACGCACCGCGTACCAGAGAAAGCCGGCGTTCAGACCCAGCACCGCCACCAGATAGACCACACCGCTCATGCCTGTCAGATACGGCAGCAGGGTCACCAGCGCCAGCAACACCGTGTAACAGAGGATCTGCAGCCGGGTGAACCGATCGCCATGCGTCACCGGCAGCATCGGAATGCCCGCCCGCGCGTAGTCCTCGCGACGGTCGATGGCCAGCGCCCAGAAATGCGGCGGTGTCCAGACGAAGATGATCAGGAACAGCAACAGCGCGTGCGCGTGAATCTCGCCGGTGATCGCCACCCAGCCCAATACCGGCGGCGCTGCTCCCGACGCACCGCCGATGACGATGTTCTGCGGCGTCGCCCGCTTGAGATAAAGCGTGTAGACCAGCGCATACCCGACCAGCGACGCCAGCGTGAGCCACGCGGTCAGGGCGTTGACGCGCCAGATCAGCAGGCCGGCGCCCAGCACGCCCAGCAGGGCCGCGAAGGCGTAGGCCTCGCCGACACCGACATGCCCCTGGACGATCGGCCGTCGGCTGGTACGACTCATGCGCGCGTCGATCTGCCGGTCGACGACCTGATTGATCACGGCGGCGCTGGCCGCGCAAAGCGCGATACCGATGGTCCCGAGCAGAAACGGCTCCAGCGGCGGCAGGCCCGGGGTCGCCAGGAACATGCCGACGATCGCGGTGAACACGATCAGCATGACCACACGCGGCTTGGTCAGCTCGTAGTAGTCGTTGAGTCGTTCGTTGAGACCCGCTTGCGTGGCGGTGGTGGACATGGTCACTGGCGAATCCGCCGGCTGTTGAACACAGCCCAGTTGATGGCGACGATCACCAATAGTAGCAAGGCCGCCCCGGCGTTATGCGCCGTAGCCACCGGCAGCGGCAGATGCAGCACCACGGTCAGGATGCCCAGAGTGATCTGCAGCAGCAGCGCGAGCAGCAGAATCACGCCCAGACGACGCCACCGGTTCGAAGCACCGGATTCGCGCAACAGGCGCACGACCAGCGCACCGACGATGATCGCCGTCAGCAATGCGCCGACGCGATGGGTCATGTGAATCGCGGTGCGGCCGGGTCCGTCGAGCACGCCGAACTCGTAGTTGATCCCCAACCCGTGCCAGAACGTGAATCCCTGAACAAAGTCGGTCTCCGGCCACAGCTTGCCGTGGCAGGTCGGAAAGTCGGCGCAGGCCAGGGCCGCGTAGTTCGTGCTGGTCCAGGCGCCCAGGAAGATCTGCACGCAGACCATGACCAGCGCCGCGACGGCGAAATGCGGCATGTGATTCGACGTCGGCACCGGCCACCCGGCCATCCAGTCGCGCTCGCGCAGGGTGACCAGCGCCAGCAATGCCAGCAGCGTCATGCCGCCGATGAGATGGCTGGTCACGATCAGGGGTTTCAGCAGCAGCGTCACCGTCCACATGCCAAGCGCCGCCTGAAACACGACCAGTCCCAGCAATACATGTGGCAGCTTGCGCCCGCGTCGCTGGAGCATCGATGCCACCGACATGCCGAGAATCAGCAGGCCCAGCGCACCGGCCGCGTAGCGGTGGATCATTTCCTTCCAGGCCTTGTGCGCCTCGACCGGGCGCTCGGGATAAGCCGCGTTGGCGACCGTGACCTCGTCGACGGTCTCCGGCACGCCGACATGACCGTAGCACCCGGGCCAGTCCGGACAGCCCAGACCGGCATCGGACAGCCGCACGAAGGCGCCGAGAACGACGACACAGAAGCACAGCCCGAATGCGAGAACAGACAGGTTACGGAACATGAAGTTAAGAAGCCGGAGGCGGCCAAGAATTGCGCGGCCGCGTATTGTAACTCGGACGGCTCCGGCTTTTGCGGTGAATGACCCCGTCGGGTGGAATTCCCGCACCGGACGCCGCGGGTGGACGCCAGCCCCCGATGCCTCGCACGACAGGAAACACCGCTAGACTACGCCGCCCTTCCCAGTCCCACCCATCATGATCGGAATCGGCGAATTCTTCGCGCTGGCCAGTGCCTTCGCCTGGGGCGTCGCCGTGATCCTGTTTCGTCTGTCGGGACAGCAGCTCGGCCCGTTCGCGCTGAACCTGTTCAAGAACGTGCTGATGCTGGTGCTGCTGACCCCGACCATCCTGGTCGCTCACGGCACGGCGTGGCCGGCGATCTCGGCCGGCAACTGGGCTGTGCTGCTGCTGTCCGGATTCATCGGCATCGGCATCGCGGACACCCTCTTCTTCCGCGCGCTGAATAGCCTGGGACCGTCACGCACCGCGATCGGCAGCATGCTGCTGTCCCCGTTCGTGATCCTGCTGTCCTTCGCGTTTCTCGGCGAGCGCCTGGGCGCTCTGCAATGGTTCGGCGTCGTGCTGACGCTGATCGGCGTAACCGTGGTGAACTGGCGGCGCACTCACCCGCTGGCGCCCAAGGCCGACCGCAGCGGCGTACTCGCGCTGGGGGCGGCCATGGCGCTGATGGCCAGCGGCATTGTCATGGCCAAGCCGGCACTAGAGACGGAGCCATTCATCTGGGCCGTGCAGATTCGCGTGATCGGCGGCGTCGGCGGCATGCTGATCATGATGTGGGTGCAACGGCGCCAGGCACGGGTACTGGCCGAGTTCGCCCGTGCCACCGCATGGAAACGCACCATCGCCGCGTCCTTTGTCGGCACCTATGTGGCGATGCTGATGTGGCTGGCAGGCTACAAGTACGCCGACGCCTCGATTGCCGCGGTGCTGAACGAAACCTCAGCGGTGTTCGTGCTGATCCTGGCCGCCGCATTCCTCAAGGAACGCATGGTGGCACGCCAGTGGCTGGGTAGCCTGCTGGCGGCGATCGGCGTGCTGGTCGTCGTGGCGGGTTAGCCGATCTTCGACAACCGCAGCAGCTTTTTGAAGTCGGTGTGGATGTCGCGCAGGTCGGTGTCCGGCGAATACCACAGCACCCAGTTGCCGATTGGATCGATCACGTAGAACGTCCCCTGCGGATGCGCCGGGTCGCGGAGAAAGTCCCGCAGCGGATCGTCCGGCGCGACGACACGCAGCTTGAGATTCGGATCGGCTTCCTGCGCGATGTCGGCGAGCGCGCGCGCCTCGGCCTCGTTGGCGACGATGGCAATGCGCTGCACGCGGACGCGACGCCGATCCAGCGCCAGCCACATCTGGCGCGATCGGTACAAATCATTCTGGCAGGCCTCATCGCAGGGATCGGGCACGAACTGCAAGAGCGTCCACAGCTCGTCGCTCAGGTCGGCGGCGATGTCACCGTTCGGCGTGTACCAGCGGGTCGCCGCCGGCAGCGGACGCACCGGATCGAGCAGGTTCCCATGATGGGTCTGCCCGCTGGGGCGGATCGATGTGCCGAAGTAGAGCCAGGTGGCGACCAGCAACGGTCCGAAGAACAGGATGATCAGCAGATAGAACTGCCAGCGGCCTGATGATTTAGCGCTCACGGCGTCTCCAAACAATCCAGGTCAGGACCCAAAGGGCCAGTGTCAGCGCGGCCCATTGGCCGGCATAGGCGAAATGACGTTCCGGCGGCAACCCCGGTGTTTCCACGCTGCGGGCAAACCCGTGATCCGACTCCGGCAGCAGCTGGAACAGGCCTGGTGACAGTTCCCGGTCCAACACGCATTCCAGCGTCTGCGCATCCGGATAGTGCAACCGCGCAGGCCACTGCCGGACGGGACAGGGATTGCCCTGCGTCGCGATACCGGCCTGCGGCAACGCACGCAGGTGCCCGACGACCTCGACCACCCCCCCGGGTGTCTGCCAGACCGGCAACTCGTCGCGGGACGACGAACCGGCGATCCAGCCCCGGTCGACCAGCACGGCGGCGGCGCCCGACTCCAGCAACGTCCAGACGTGGTAGCCGAACTGACCATCACGCGTCTGGTTGTCCAGCAGGATCTGGTGGTCGGCATCGAAACGCCCGGACAGGCGCACCGGCACCAGGCTGCCGACGGTGGACAATTCCTCGATGGTCAGCGCACGCGGCGGGCGCTCGCCCATGGATCTGACCCGCTCCAGCTCCGCCCCGCGATCGACACCCCGACCGTACTGCCAGACCGCCGCCGAGCCCATGACCCCGGTTAGCAGAATGACCAGAACAGCGATGAAGATCCGACCGGGTTTCATGTCAAACTCGGGCCATGACCTGGATTCTCGCGCTGTTCCTGCTGGCCATCGTGACCTCGCTCGCGGTGGGGTTCTACTTTCTGCTGCGTGAGGGCGGCACGGCGTCCCGCAACCTGTTCAAGGCGCTCAGCTGGCGCGTCGGGCTGCAAATCGCGCTGATCCTGTTCCTCGTGCTGGCCTACTTCATGGGCTGGATCAGGCCGCATGGCGGTCCACTGGACCCGCCGCCACCGTCAGAGACGACAACGCCGGCATCATAGCCGGCGCTGTCTCGGGCCGAAGCCCTCGTCCGCGTCGCGTCAGGCGACGTAGACGAAGATGAACAGGCCGATCCAGACCACGTCCACGAAATGCCAGTACCAGCCGACGGCCTCGAAGCCGAAGTGCTGATCCTTGGTGAAGTGACCGAGTGCGATGCGGATGGTCATCACCGTCAGCATGATCACGCCCAGGGTCACGTGCATGCCGTGGAATCCGGTGAGCATGAAGAACGTGGAACCGTAGACGCCTGAACCCAGCGTCAGGTTCAGATGGCCGTAGGCCTCCGCGTATTCGTGCATCTGGTAATACATGAAGACCGCGCCCAGGGCGATGGTCGCCACCATGGCCGCGATGCACTTGGCCCGCTTCTCTTCCTTGAGCGCGTGATGGGCGATCTCGAAGGTGACGCCGGATGCCACGAGCAGGCAGGTGTTCAGGAACGGAATGCCCCAGGCGGAAATCGTGGAGAACTCGCCACCGAGATCACTCGGCCCGTTGGTCGGCCAACCGCCCTCGAAACCCTTCCACAGGTATTCGTTGGTCAGCACGTTTTCACCGCCCAGCCACGGCACGGAGATCATCCGCGCGTAGTACAGCGCGCCGAAGAACGCGGCGAAGAACATGACCTCGCTGAAGATGAACCAGCTCATGCCCCAGCGGTAGGTCGCGTCGACCTGCTTGTTGTAAAGGCCGGACTCGGACTCGTGGATGATGTCGCGGAACCAGATCACGACCATCGAGATCAGCAGCAACGAGCCGACGATGACGGGAATGGTCACGAACGAGGACCCGTTGAGATAACCCATCACGCCATAAAGCAGGGCGGCGATTCCCGCGGTCATCGCGAACGGCCACCAGCTCGGTGCCGGAACGTAATAGTGATCTGCAGAGGAGGTAGCTGCTGACATCTGAACCCCTAGTTCGCTTGCGCGACGTTCTCGATTTCAAAAAACGTATAGGACAAGGTCACGGTATCGACCGAGTCCGGCAGTTCCGGATCGATCATGAACCGAACCGGCATCAACTTCTCTTCGCCCGCTTCCATCGGTTGCTGGCTGAAGCAGAAACATTCCGTCTTGCGCAGGTGCTTCGCCGCCTGCCAGGGCGCCACGCTGGGACGCGCCTGTCCCACCATGTCGCGGCCCTCGTGGTTCGCCGCGGTGAAATTCACCGTATACAGCTTGCCCGGGTGGACCTCGATCGAATCCCTCTCCGATGCGAAATCCCAGTCCAGACCGGCATGCACGCTGGTCAGGAACTCGACCCGCACCGTCCGATCTTCCACCGGCGCCTCATCCACGCTGGCGACCAGGGTCAGCCCCTTGTTCTGACCATTGAAGCCGGTGATCTCGCACACGACCTCGTACAGCGGCACCAGCGCGAAGCCGAACGCGAACATCACCGCCGTGACGCCGAACAGCTTGGCCGCCAGCCACCACGACCCGACCTTGTCCTGCTCGTCGTCCATCAACGACTCATCACGACGAAGAACGCGACATAGAAGCCCACCGCGACACCGGCCAGGATCAGGGCGGTGATCACGTTCTTGCGCGTCGGGCGATTGCTCACGACCCCTCGGCTCAAGCCTTCGCGGGCTCGTCGTGCACCGCGGTGATCTCGGCATCGGCAATCATCGGCGGTTCTTCGAAGGTGTGGTACGGCGCCGGCGACGGCACGGTCCATTCCAGACCATGCGCGCCTTCCCAGACGCGGGAGGTCGCCGCCTCACCCTTCTTCAGGCAGGACTGCACCACGACCCACAGGAAGATCAGCTGCGCGAAGCCGAAGCCGAAGGCGCCGATCGACGACCACATATTGAAGTCGGCGAACTGCACGGCGTAGTCGGGAATGCGACGCGGCATGCCGGCCAGCCCGGAGAAGTGCATCGGGAAGAACGTGACATTGACGAAGATCGCGGTCAGCCAGAAATGCAGCTTGCCCAGCTTTTCGTTGTACATCACACCGGTCCATTTCGGCAGCCAGTAGTACACGCCGCCCATGATGGCGAACACCGCGCCCGGTACCAGCACGTAGTGGAAATGCGCCACAACGAAGTAGGTGTCGTGATACTGGAAGTCGACCGGCGCGATGGCCAGCATCAGGCCGGAGAACCCGCCGATGGTGAACAGGAACACGAAGGCCACGGCGAACAGCATCGGCGTCTCGAAGGTCATCGAGCCACGCCACATCGTCGCCACCCAGTTGAACACCTTCACGCCCGTCGGCACCGCGATCAGCATGGTCGAGAACATGAAGAACAGTTCGGCCGCCACCGGCATGCCGGCGGTGAACATGTGGTGGGCCCACACGATGAACGACAGGAACGCGATGGACGCGGTCGCGTAGACCATCGAGTCGTAGCCGAACAGCGTCTTGCGAGCAAAGGTCGGGATGATCGTCGACACGATGCCGAAGGCCGGCAGAATCAGGATGTAGACCTCGGGGTGACCGAAGAACCAGAAGATGTGCTGGAACATCACCGGGTCACCGCCACCGGAGGCCGAGAAGAAGCTGGTGCCGAAGTACTTGTCGGTCAGCAGCATCGTCACCGCACCCGCCAGCACCGGCATGGTCGCGATCAGCAGATAGGCCGTGATCAGCCAGGTCCATACGAACAGCGGCATCTTGAGCAGGGTCATGCCCGGCGCGCGCATGTTCAGAATGGTCACGACGACATTGATCGCGCCGGTGATCGAGCTGATACCCATCAGATGGACCGAGAAGATCAGCATCGGGAAGGCGTTGGAGGTCTGCAGCGACAGCGGCGGATACATGGTCCAGCCGGCCGCCGGCGCGCCACCCGGCACGAACAGCGTCGACAACAGGATCGTGAACGCGAACGGCAGGATCCAGAAGCCCCAGTTGTTGACACGCGGCAGCGCCAGATCGGAGCAGCCGATCATCATGGGGATCATCCAGTTCGCCAGACCGACGAAGGCCGGCATCACCGCACCGAAGATCATGACCAGCGCGTGCATCGCCGTCATCTGGTTGAAGAACTCGGGCTGGACGAACTGCATGCCCGGCTCGAACAGCTCGGCGCGGATGACCAGCGCCATCGCACCGCCGACGAAGAACATGATGAACGCGAACCACAGGTACAGCGTGCCCAGGTCCTTGTGGTTGGTGGTGGAAATCCACCGCATGACCCACTTGCCGAAGCCGTCCTTCAGCGTGACCGGACCGTGATGGTCGTCGTGATGATCCACTGCTGAGCTCATGTCTTGGTACTCCTAGCGCTGCGCGGCGACGTCGGCGGGCTGAACGACACCGGAGTCGTTCCCCCAGGAATTGCGGGTGTAGGTGATGACGGCGGCGATATCGGTGTCGGACAGATGTCCGAACGGAGGCATCGCATTCTTGCCGTTGATCACCTGCTGGATCTGAGCGGCCGGTTCGCCGCCGACAACGGCGCTGCCGACCAGCGACGGGAACGCCGGCGGCATGCCCTGACCCGTGTCCTTGTGGCAGACGGAGCAGTTGGTCTTGTAGGCCTTCTCGCCGGCCGCCATCAGCTCATCCTTGCCCATCTCGGCGGGTGCGCTGTCCGCCGCGTCGGCCTGTTCGGCTTCGGGCTCGGCGTCAGACGCCATCGCCACCTGCTGTTCGGCCGCATCCGTGGCTTCGGCTTCCATGTCCGCCGGGACATCGGTGGTCGCACCACCGGTCTGCGACGCGACCCACTGGTCGTACTCGTCCTGCGGCAGGGCCTCGACGACGATCGGCATGAAGCCGTGGTCACGGCCGCAAAGCTCGGCGCACTGGCCGCGGTAGATACCCGGCTCGTCGATCTTGGTCCAGATCTCGCGCACGAAGCCCGGCACGGCGTCCTTCTTGACCGCCAGGTCCGGCACGTACCAGGCGTGCAGCACGTCATGCGCGGTCAGCAGGAAGCGAATCTTCTTGCCCACCGGCAGCACGACGCGGTTGTCGACTTCCAGCAGGTAGTTGTCGATGGCGGCGACGTCGGCACCGGAACCGGTCTGCCGGGCGCGGTCCGCCTCGGCGTCCAGCCGCGAGTAGAAGTGAACGCCGGAATCCAGGTACTCGTACTCCCACATCCACTGGTAGCCGGTGATCTTCACCGTCATGTCGGCGTCGGAGGCATCCTCCATCTTGATCAGGGTACCGGCCGCGGGAATCGCCATCCCGATCAGGATCACGAACGGGATCACCGTCCAGATCACCTCGACAGTCATGCTCTCGTGGAAGTTGGCCGGCTTGGCGCCCTTGCTCTTCCGGTGCATGAACACGGAGTAGAACATCACGCCGAACACGCCGATGCCGATCACGACGCAGAGTCCGAAAATCAGCATGTGCAGCCCGTAGACTTCGCGGCTGATCTCGGTCACGCCCTCCGTGAGATTCCATTGCAAGGCCAGAGCTGACCCGGGCAACAAACCCAGAAGGCTCGCGCTAACTGCTCGTTTCATTCGCTTCTCCACGTAGCGACCGGTGCCGCCAGTACGTCTTGCAAGCGCTGACGCAACCGTTCCCGTTCGGCATCGGTCAGACAACGCCCCAGTTCCACAAATTGGCCGCTGGAGCCGAGCAGCAAACGGGATTGTCCCGTTCTGCCACCTGCGGGTTCCAGCCGAACGCGCGCCCAGGCACGCGTGTAGTCCTTGATGTCCCGTTCAGAGACCCCGACTCGTCCGAATTCGATCGTTACGCGATCCTCGGTGACCGTGACGACCTCCCGGTAGTCATTGCCCCGCATGCTGACGTAGAGCCCCGCGCCCAGCGCCAGCAATTCAAGCCCGGCAAACGGCAGGATCACCCAGAAACCCATCCACGCGAACGCGATTCCGATGCCCAGGGACACCGTGCTGATCATGCCCATGAACACCAGGGCCTGATGCCAGCTCAGGGATCCGTTCGGACGAATGACGAACCGCGTTTCAGATGGATTCGGGGAGGGTTCCATGGCGCGGTTGCGGGCAGGTGCGCTCCTTCGAATCGGCAACGGATTGTATGCGATTGGACGAATCCTGCGCAAAGCGGAACAGCGCCCGATCCAGGCGATCCGTGGCGAGCTGGCGCTGCCCGCAGCCGAGAATTCCGAGACAGGGCGCGGGCATCCGCTGTTGCAGCGCAGCGAGATTGTCGTCCAGCCGGCGCTGCACGGGTGGCATCACATTGGCGATCCAGCCCAGCAGCGGCGCGCGTGACTGGATGGATTCCGCGCTCAGCAGCGCATGGTTCAGGCAACCCAGCCGCATGCCGACGACCAGCACCACCGGCCAACCGAACCGCGCCACCCAGTCGGGCATCTCCTCGTCGGCGCTGAGCGGCAGTCGCCAACCACCGGCGCCCTCGATCAGCACCCTGTCGGCGCTGGCGGACAGGCGCCGATGCGCCGCCGCGACCGGTTCCCGCTCCAATCGAACGCCCACATCACGCGCGGCGAACTCGGGCGCCACCGGCGCG
>NZ_CAXFCL010000194.1:0-8045 GCF_964000955.1 uncultured Abyssibacter sp. | reverse complement strand
GGGTGGCGCTCTCGGCGACCCGCCACTGCTCGTCGGAGACAATCACCCGCGTGGAGCCGTCAGCCAGCTCGACATGCAGCTCCGCGATCATCCGGGGTTCGCCCCGCCAGCTCGCGTGGTTCCACGCCCACTCGGTGACGAGCTCGTAGTCGTAGAAACCGGACCCGAGCTCAACGCCAATCGCGTTCGCCCCGGCGGTCAGGACCCCGGTGACGTCGTAGCTGCGGTACAGCGCGGTGCGGTCATAGTGCGTGTAGCCGGGGTCGAGCACCTCGTGCGGCGCCAGCGTCTCACCATTGATCGCCACCCGGGCGTAGGCAAGACCGCTGATGTACAGACGCGCCCGGATTGGCTGCGACGGCAGGTCGAAGGCCCTGCGCAACAGGGGCGCCGGGCGCGGTTCGCGGCATGCGCCACCGGTGCCCAGGATGTAGTCGACCAGCCGGTCGAAGCCCAGCACGCCCAGCGCTCCTGGCACCCCGACCGGCCGGCAGAATTCACCCTCCACCAGCCGCGTGACGGCGGCCAGCGGGTCGTCCAGCGGACCAGGCACGCCGCGCTCCGGACCGGCGATCCACTGCGCCGTCCACTCGTCCGGGTCGACAAAGGCGAGTTCGAAGCTGGCGGGCGACGACCACGCGGTCGCGTCGCCGGCCTCATCCCAGACGCGCACCTGCCACCAGACGGTCTGCCGCGTCCGCAACGGCGTGCCCGCGTAGTCGGCCCAGGGTGTCGCGGCCTCGACGCGCCCCGTGTCCCAGAGGTCCGGCTGCCCATTCGCGAGGGCCTCGACCGACCCCGCGGCTCGCAGCTGATATGCGGTCTGCAATACGCCCCGCCGGTCGGCTGACAGTCGCCAGGACAGGCGTGGCCGGGTTGATTCGATCCCGAGCGGATTGGCGGCCGCATCCGTCTCCAGCCCGGTGACATCAACCCGCGCGTAGGCGGGCCATGTATACAGCAGCACGGCCAGCGCGAATGCCGAACGACGGATCAGGCGCCACACGCCGCCGCCCCCGTCAGCACGATGTCCCGCGATGAACGGCCGACCCGCAGCTGCGCGCAGCCCGGCACCCGGGCCCAGTCATCCGCCTCGACATCCCAGTACTGGAACGCCCGTGGCGGCACCTCAATGGTCACGCGTCGACGCGCCCCCGCGGCGAGGCCAAGCCGGGTGAAGCCCTTGAGCGCCTGCGGCGGCTGTTGGACCGCCGCCGAAACATCCGGCAGCGCGAGGTAGATCTGCGGCACCGCGATGCCCTCGCGCGTGCCGGTGTTGATCACGTCGAAGGTGACCGCCACGCCGCCATCGTCCAGCGCGGCAACCGCCAGATCAGCGAAGTCGAACTGCGTATAGGACAGCCCGTGACCAAACGGGAACGCGGGTTCGATGCCCTGCTCGTCAAACCACCGGTAGCCCACCAGCAGCCCCTCGGAATACTGCGCCTGCTCCAGCACGCCGGGGTAGCGGGTCAGGTCTCCGGCGGTCGGCAGATCGGCCTCGGATTCGGGGAAGGTGACCGGCAACCGACCGCCCGGATCCGCATCGCCAAACAGCACGGCATCGATGGCATTGCCGGCATCGACGCCGGGAATCCAGGCTTCCAGCAAAGCGGCGATCTCACCCTTCCACGGTGTCAGCACCGGACCGCCGGTTTCCAGTACCACGACGGTGTTGGGGTTGGCGGAGGCGACGGCGGCAATCAATGCATCCTGATCCCCGGGCTCGTCGATGCAATTCAGCGCGATGCAGAGCCGGTCGGCGCCCTCGATGGAGCGATCGGCGACGAAGACCAGCGCCACGTCGGCGGCCGCGGCGACGGCTGCGGCGTTGCTCGCATTGCTGCCGTCGTCATAGGTGACCGTGACCGTGGGTTCCAGCCGCGCCGTGATGACTTCGCGTGGCGTGTTGAAGAAGAACGGCGTGATCCCGGCCGACCCCCCGCGCGACTGAAACTCGTCCGCGGGCGCTCCGATGATGGCAACCGATCCCAGCGTCGCGGCGTCCAGCGGCAGAATCCCGTTGTTCTGCAGCAGCGTGATGGCCGAGCGTTCGATTTCGCCGGCCAGCGCCGCGTGCGCGTCCCGATCAACCTGTGCGTCATCGACGGGATACGCGGGGCGATCCAGCAGGCCGAACTCGAAGTAGGTCCGCAGAATGTTGACGACACGTTGATCCAGCGTCTCGGCATCCAGCACGCCGCTGGCGACCAATGGCAGCATCTGCGCGGGCCCGTAAGAGAGCCCCGGCCACGGCTCGAAATCGAGCCCGCCGTAGAAATTGCCGAGCGGGTTGTGGGCGGCCAGATAGTCGGCGACAACAAATCCGTCGAAGCCCCAGTCCTCCCTCAGCACGCCATTGAGCAAGGCGTCGCTCTCACAGGCCCAGTCGCCGTTGATGCGGTTGTAGCCGCACATCACCACGCCCACGCCCGCTTCGGTCACCGCCACCTCGAAGGCCGGCAGATAAATCTCGCGCAGCGTGCGCTCGTCGATGACGGCATCCACAAACAGGCGGCTGCCAATCACCGAGACACCGAGCGGCAGCTGCGGCCCGATCGCCGGATTGACGCCGATACCCTCCTGATTGTTCGCGACGTAGTGCTTGACCGAGGCGATCAGGCCGGTGTCCTGGGCACCCTCGATCCAACCCACGCCGATCCGGCCGGAGAGCCAGGGGTCCTCGCCATAGCCCTCGAACGTGCGGCCATGGTGCGGCACCCGCATGATGTTCACCGTGGGCGCGAAGACGATGTCATTGCCGCGATACTTCGCTTCGGTCGCGATCGCGGCGCCGTACCGCCGGGCGCTGTCCGGGTCCCAGGTCGCCGCCAGCGCGATGGGCGCGGGAAACGCCGTGGCGGGACCGGAGCGAACGCCCATCGGGCCGTCGCTGTAATACACCGTCGGAATGCCCAGGCGCGGAATGCCGTCGCTGGTCCCGGTGTGAGTGCCCTCCAGCCCCGCGATGCCAATCAGGTCATCGCCAGCCAGAAACAGGACCTTCTCGACCTGCGTCATTTCCGCCACCACCATCGCGGCGCGTTCGGCTGCCGGCAGCCCGGAATCACACCACGGGTGGTCGCCACACCGCGCGTCCCCGACTGTCGGCGGTGGCTGCCCGTCGTCAACCCGTTCCGGTTCCGGCGCGCTGGTGCCACAGGCGGCGATCAACCCGAACAGCGCCATGGCGACACCCCACAGGCTTGCGCGGCCTCTCGTTCGCTTCGTGACCATGTCAGCCTCCCGTCCCCGGATCCGCCGGGGTGCCTTCGCAAACCGTCAATCCCAGATCGCCCGCGGAGCAGAGAACCTCCCGCAGCTGGCGCTCGACCAGGATCGGACCCGCGAGCACGGTCGTCGGCATGTCGTCCAGGGCATAGACCAGGTCGGTGAACATCAGCATCTGGCGGTGCATCAGATCACCGTCGACCATGTCGTCCACGCTCAGCCCGGTGGTGAACAACGTCCACGGCCCGGTGATAAAGGCGAGCGTCGGCAGCAGATGCTTGTGATACGGCCCGCCCTCGCCGCCGAAGCTCTGGTGCATGGGGATGTGCAGGCCGGGCACATCGGCGCCGCGCAGGGCGATCGTGCGTTCCAGGTCGTGGCTGATCACCGTGTTCTGCAAGGCGGTGATCAACCCGGGGCTCTCGCTGACGAAGAAGCTGTTGGGTTCGTGATAAGGCCCTTCGACCAACTCCAGGCCCGGCCCGCCGTCGGATCGCGGCTGGGTGATCATGCCCTTGGCACCAAGATGCTCGATCACGATCACCGCGGCGACCGTGCCGTCCTCGAAACCCTGGTCCAGTCGCCGGGCATACTGCTCGGCACTGCCGTCCCGCGCGGGCGGGACGAGATGCTGATGCAGATGGGCGGTGGTGAAGGCGAACTCCAGCGTTCTCGGCCGGCAGTCCTGCACGAACCCGGCGAAGTAGTCCGCCATGGCGACCATGGCGGGCGGCCCGTTGTCCCACAGCGCATTGACGCCGTCGGTGTGGCTGGTGATCACCAGGCGCTCCTCGCTCTGACCCGGCAACGTCGCGATCAGCATCCGCGTGGTCGCCGGGACAATCTGGGCCTCCAGCGTCAGCCGGGCGCTGCGCCCTTCCGCCGCGGCCTGCCGGGCCACGACGCCCTCATCGGCCCCCAGATAAAGACCCGGCGCACTCCACATCAGCCCCTCGTAGGGGGCATAGACCTCGGGGACCTGCTCCCGGGAAAAGTTGTGCACGAAGAGCAGACCGGCGGCGCCGGCTTCATGCGCCTCGTCGGCCAGCACACCGAGTTCCCCCAGCGCCTCCAGCTCCAGCGCATCCAGCACCTCGGACGCCAGCGACAGGTCAGGGTCGTAGGTGAACCACTGCAACGCGGTGATGATCGCGTACGGCGTGCTGCTGACGCCGATGTCGGTCACCACGATCGCGCCATCAACATCGTGCTCCGCCAACTCGGCGAGATCGGGCACGTACACCAGCGGCGCCTCGATGCCTGACGCCGGGGTGGTCGCGGAGTACGGCAGATGACCGGCCACGGGCACCTCCGCGAAGCTGCCATCGGCCAGCTCGAGTTCCAGGCGTGTCCGCGTCGCCGTCCAGCGCTGTATCTCGTAAGGCACGGACTCGATTTGCAGACCGGGGATGGCGCGGAGTTGCGACTCCAGCCAGGCCACGTAGTCCTGATGCTGCGGACTGGCGGTGGTCCGCTTGCCGAACGAATCCATCGCGCGGTTCAGATCGAGCAGCCGTTCGGCCGACGCGAACGACGCCGGATCCACCGTGGTCTCGCAGTCGCTGCGCAGCACCGGCGGGCTGTCCGATCCGGCGCCGCCTCCGCTGCCGGATGATCCGCAGCCGGTCACCCCGGCGAGCAGCGCGCCACACACACCCAACGCGACGCAATGCCGTCGCGGCCAGGAAAACTTCATTGCCTTGTCTCCTCCGGTGTCGCTCTCGCACCGGCGTCTTTATATAAACCTTGCGGTTTCTTGCATGCCCGCACGGAGCCCCTGCCCCGACAAGCGTCTTGTTTCAGGCGACTATGGCTTGATGGCCTGTGTCTGGGCCTGCACCAGACGGTGGAAGTTGTCGACGATGGCCGTCGTGAGTCCCGGCAATTCGTCCGCCCGCCCCTCGACGATCAGCAGCCGCACGCATTCGTCCACGCCACCCACCGCCATGCGGTAGGCCTCGTCGGGCAGCACGGTCCAGATCCCTTCGGGCCCGACGGCCTCGGTCACCATCGCCCGCAGATCCTGCTCGAAGACTTCGAGTACGCGGCGCCGCTGCCGCAGGATGGCGTCACCGGCCTTGAGGACCTCCACCAGCAGCGCGCGTGCGCGAACCGGCTGGGCCTGCAATACCGAGAGATAACGGGCCGCGCTGGCCTCACTGCGCTCGGCGGGCGTACCACCGGCTTGCGCGCGTGCCTTGCGCATTTCATCGAGCAGGAACGTGGAAAACGCGTCGTAGGCGGTCGAGAAGCAATGCTCCTTGTCCCGAAAGTGGGCGTAGAAGGTCTTCTTCGACACATCCGCATTGCCCGTGATGTGGGCGATGGTCGTCTCACCAAATCCCCGGCTACCCACCTCCTGGGTGATCGACAGCAGCAGGCGAATGCGCTGGGAGGTCTCGACTTCCTGCCGGCTCAGCCCATGGCGACCGCGGCGCAGAGGCGCCGGCGCGTCAAACAGCGAAGTCTCCTTGGTCACCAGTCCTGTCCCCTTGCGGTACCGCGGTTGCCCGTCACCGAGTCGGCGGCTTAGTCTTTCAGGAAACCATACGGTTTTTAAAAGAGACCCGCAAGCGGAACTACACCGTGAGCGGGCTGGAGGAGACAGCATGACCATCCGTTCGTCCCGCGGGCCGGCAGCCCGTGCGTTGTGCGCCTGCGCGTTGCTCAGCGCCTGCGGACTGCCGTCCACCGGCTCGGACACCACGAGCCCCGCCGACGCCCGCCATCCGGTGCCAGTCGCTGCACTGCCCGAGGGAGGACAGCACACGCCCGGCTGCCAGGCGGCGGACCCGCCCGTGGTGGGCGCGACCGAGGTCGGCCGCACGCCGGTGGGCGAACGTTCCTGGTCCATCGAACTGGCCTCCGAGGCCATGCAGCGCAATGAATCCGTCATGGTGACGCTCCCCCGGGACTATGACCCCAGCGGGCGCACCCGCTACCCGGTGCTGCTGCTGTTTCACGGATCAGCGGGCTCCGAACGCGACTACATCGACCACGATCTGGAGGCGCTCACCGCCGACTACCCGGTCATCATCGTGACGCCCAACGGCGGCCCCGAAGGCTCGTATGCCGACTGGTATGGCGCCCTCGCCGGCAACCCGGAGCCCGCGCCAGCCTGGGAGAGCTTCCACATGCGCGAGGTGGTGCCATTTATCCGCGCGCAGCTTCCCGTGCGCGAGGACCGCGGCGGCTGGGCCACGGCCGGACTGAGCGCCGGCGGCAACGCGGCCATGAAATACCTGACGGCCAATCCGCAGCTCGCCCGCGCGGCGGGGGCCTTCTCCGGCGCGGTCGACACCACGCTGGACTACCCCTACTACCCGACGTTGCAAACGGTACTGGGCACGCCATCACTGCTACCGACCCAGGGCCCGACGGACCTCTGCCGCTGGGGTGATCCGATCCTCCAGAAGGCCTGGTGGTTTGGCGATGTGCCGACTCATCACGCGGAGAACCTGGCCTTCCATGAACTCTGGGTGACCAGCGGCAACGGGCTACCGGGCGAGTACGACCTGCCGGCGCAGGTTGACCCCATCGAGACCCACACCTACCTGATGGCACTGTCCTTTCTGGAAGCGCTGGATCACGAGCACATCGGCTACACGGAGGTGCTTTACGGCGCCGGCACGCACAGCTGGCCCTACTGGCAGCGTGCGCTCGTGCAATACCTGGACTGGTTGATGCCGCGTTTCGACGATCCCGCGCCAACGCCGGACCGCTTCGACCACCGATCAACGCGTGCGAACTTCTCCGCCTGGGGCTGGCACTTCGCAATCCACCGCGACGTCAAGGAGTTCGTTTACCTGGAAGCGGTGACCACCGGCGGTCTGGTGGTGACCGGCAGCGGCAGACTCGAGCTGCTCACGCCGCCGTTCGCGGAACCGGGAGCCCGCTATCGAATCACCACCGGCCGGGACGATCGCACCGTCGTGGCGGATGCGGTGGGCCGGCTGCTGTTCGTCGTCGATCTCGGCCCCAGCCACCCGGAGCACCAGCGGGACTTTCCCGCCGAACCACCATCGGATTGGCCGACGCGACAGGTGACCATCCAGCGTATCGAATAGCCGGAGCGCGCGGATGACACTACGTGGCCGCGTTCACGGCCGCTCGATCCGAAGATCCGCCAGGATCGCCTGGTGATCCGACAGGTACTTGCAGTCGTAGCTGTCAGTCAGCGTGGCCGTGCGAAGCACGCGCGTCTGCGGGTGCGTGAAGATGTAGTCGATCCGTCTCGGTTCGGTGTCGTTGAAGCCGAAGCTGCTCGGACAGGCCGCGAAGCCGAAAAAAGTCTCCTCCGGCCCATGGTGCGGCGCCTGGGCAATCAGCAGCGCATCGGCGACCGGGACGGGCGTGTCACCAACCATCATGCTGGCGTAGGCGGTGGTGTCGGGAGTGACATTGAAATCGCCGGTGACGACAAACGGCAGCGTACCGGCCAGTTCGGCGATCTTGCGGCGGATCAGCAGCGCGCTCTGTTCTCGCGCCGTCACGCCCTGATGATCGAAATGCGTGTTGAAGACATAGAACCGGGTGTCATCGCGACGATCCCGAACCTGCGCCCAGGTGACGATGCGCGGCAACGCCGCGTCCCAGCCCACCGAGCCGACCTCGTCCGGGGTTTCCGACAGCCAGAACGTGTCCCAGTGTTCGATGGTCAGGCGATCGCGTCGCACCAGTAGCGGCGAGAATTCCCCGGCCTCCATGCCGTCATCGCGACCGACACCGACAAATTCGTAGTCGGGCAACGCCGTCTTCAGGTCGTTCAACTGACCGACGAGCACTTCCTGCAGGCCGCCGACATCCGGCTGGTT
>NZ_CAXFCL010000193.1:0-3837 GCF_964000955.1 uncultured Abyssibacter sp. | reverse complement strand
GGCGGAAACACCGGCGCGGAAGTGGCGCCCCTCGACCAGCGTGTCGGTCGACACGACAACGGTCGCACCGGGGGTCGGACGCAATACGGCCGCATCGTCACCGATGCCGACCTCGACACTGTCGGAAAGCGCGGGCCGGTCAAAGTGACGGGAGATGAGTTCGAATTCCCCCGTCACGGACGCGCGGCCTTGACCTCGACCGCCCGCGCATCCCGCGCCAGACGGTCCAGGACGCCGTTGATGTAACGGTGACTGTCCTGCGCGCCGAACAGCCGCGCCAGTTCCACGCCTTCGGTGATGACGACACGGTAAGGCGTGCCGAATTCCTGCGTCAGTTCGTAGGCGCCGAGCAGCAGAATGCCCTGCTCCACCGGATCGATCTGCTCCCAGGGACGATCCAGGTGAGTGGCGATCTGACTCGCCAGAGGACCAGCAGCACCGAGGATGCCGCGCAAGGCCTCGGCGAACCACTCGGGATCGGCGTTGCGCATGTCCTCGGCGGTGCGGAATTCCTCCAGCAACGCCGTCAGTTCGGCATCGGCCAGACGCCACTGGTAGAGCGCCTGCACCAGCAGGCGACGCGTCCAGTGCCGACGGTTCGGCCGCTTCTTTCTGGTGCCGCCTTCGCTCACAGCAGGCGCATCGCGCGGTCAAAACGCATCATGTCCAGCATGGCGTCCGCCGCTTCGCGGCCCTTGTTGTTGTCCGGCGTGGCCCGCGCCTGCGCCTGCTCGATGTTGTCGACGGTGAGCACGCCGAAGCCGATCGGCAGTTCGCGCTTGATCGCGATGTCCTGCACGCCACGTGCGCATTCGCCGGCGACGAAATCGAAGTGAGGCGTCTCGCCGCGAATGACCGCGCCCAGCGCGATCAGGCCGTGAAAGCGCCCGGTGCCCGCCATGCCGTCGGCGGCATGCGGAATCTCGAATGCGCCCGGCACGCGGACGAAACGCATCGCGGACGATGAAATCCCCGCCTCGTGCAGCGCGGCGATGGCGCCTTCGACCAGCTTGTCGATGATGTCCACCGCCCAGCTGGTGGCGATGATGCCGATGCGGGCGTCCGACACGTCCTGGTCCAGCGCAATGACGGGCACGCCGAAATCCGCCCGGGTCTGCATGGAACGCGCGCGATGATCACTGGACATATTCGATGACCTCCAAGTCGAATCCTGAGATGGCCGACAGCCGCTTGGGCGCCGAGAGCACGCGCATCTTGCGCACGCCGAGATTGGACAGGATCTGCGCCCCCAGCCCGTAGGTTCGCAGCTCCTGCTCCGAGGCTTCGGTCTCGGGCTGCGGTTCGGGATTCGCCAGCCCGCCGACGCGCGCCACCATTTCGGCTGGCGTCTCCGGCATGCGCAGAATCACCACCACGCCCTCGCCCTCTTCTGCCACGCGCTTCAGCGCGCTGTCCAGCGGCCAGCCGAAGCTCGCGTGCTGAATCTTGAGCAGATCGGCCAGCGTGTTGCGGACGTGAACACGAACCAGCGTCGGCTTGTCCGGTGTCGGCTGGCCACGCACCATCGCCAGGTGCAGGCAGTTGTCGATCTGGTCCTCGTAGACCACCAGCTGGAACGGACCATGGGGCGTCTGCACCTCCTGTGAGGCAACACGGGAGATGGTGCGTTCATTGGCCAGCCGGTAGCGGATCAGGTCGGCGATGGTGCCGATCTTCAGACCATGCTCCCGCGCGAACGCGTGGAGTTCCGGCGCGCGCTTCATCGTGCCGTCGTCGTTGACGATCTCGCAGATCACACCGCAGGGGCGCTTGCCGGCCAGCCGCATCAGATCCACGGTGGCTTCCGTGTGTCCCGCGCGACTGAGCACGCCACCCTTGTCGCCACGCAGCGGGAAGATGTGACCCGGCCGGTTGAAGTCACGTTCATGCGATTCCGGATCGGCCAGCGCGCGGATGGTCGCCGCCCGGTCCTGCGCCGAAATCCCGGTGGTCGTGCCGTGCCGGTAGTCCACGGAAACCGTGAACGCGGTGCGATGCGATTCGGTGTTCTCCGGCACCATCTGCGGAAGCCGCAGCGCCTCGACACGATCCGACGACATCGGCGTGCAGATGATGCCGCTGGAGTGGCGAACGATGAACGCGACCTGCTCCGGCGTAATGCTCTCGGCGGCAACGATCAGATCACCTTCGTTCTCGCGATCCTCGTCATCCATCATCACGACCATGCGGCCGGCGCGGATCTCGTCGAGGATGTCTTCGATTGAATCAGTCATGGGTCGTCTTTCCAGTCTTCGTCACGAACGCGCTAGCGCGTCTCGATCAGGCGCTGCGCATAGCGCGCCATCAAATCCACTTCGATATTGACGCGGGCGCCCGCCGCCCACTGGCCCAGCGTCGTCACCTCCCAGGTATGGGGAATCAGGTTGACGCCGAAGACCGCGCCGTCCACTTCATTGACGGTCAGGCTGACGCCGTCCAGCGCCACCGATCCCTTGGAGGCAATGAATCGCGCCAGCTCGGGTGGTGCCTCGATGCGCACGCGCCGGCTCGCGGCGTCCATCTCCACGCTCACGATGGTCGCGACACCGTCCACGTGCCCCTGCACCAGATGGCCGCCCAGCGGGGTCTGCAAGGTTAGCGAACGCTCCAGATTCATGCGGGATCCGGGCCGCCAGTCACCCAGCGTGGTCACCTGCACGGACTCGTTGGAGACGTCGGCACTGAAACCACCCGGCGAGATGGCCAGGGCGGTCATGCAGGCGCCGGAACAGGCCACGCTCGCGCCTTCCTCCAGCCCGTCGGTAAAGCCCTCCGGCGTCGCGATGCGCAGTCGCAGGTCGCCGCCGGCATGGCGGGTGTGTTCCACCACCTCGCCGGTGGCCTCGATCAATCCGGTGAACATTAGGGCTTGGAAATACTCATTCGATGGCCGCGCCGGCGACTGGGCGCTCAGCGCAAATGTGCAGGCATCATGGGGCGCGCGATCATACGCCAGTCGGCGCCCAGCTTGCGAACATCCAGGATGTCGAGCAGCGGTGCCTGCGCCAGATGATCGACGCCGGGCAGATCCAGCAATCCTCGCGCGGCCTGACCGAGCAGCCGCGGCGCCATGTACAGCACCAGCTCGTCGACCAGGCTTTCGGCGATCAATGCGCCGGCCAGCGTTGGGCCACACTCGACGAACAGCTCGTGGATGTCACGCCGCGCCAGCTCCTGCATCGCCTCATGCAGGCCGATGCGGGGCTCGCCACCGGCCACGCCGATGCAGGTGACGTGTGACGGATAACGGCCCACGGGAATGACGTTGGCGCGACCGAGCAGCCAGACCGGACTGTCATGCGCGATCAGCGCCGATGACGCCGGCGTGCGGAACTGGCTGTCGAACACGATGCGGACCGGCATGCGGTCCGTCTCCAACGCCCGCGGGGTCAGTCGCGGATCGTCGACCAGCACGGTCTCGACACCGGTCGCCACCGCGCTGGCTTCGGCGCGCATGCGGTGCACGTCGGCGCGAGCCGGCTCGCCGGTGATCCACTGGCTCTCGCCGCTCGCCATCGCGGTGCGGCCGTCCAGGCTCATCGCCATCTTCAACCGGACCCAGGGCCTTCCCCGCTCGAAGCGACTGAAGAATCCCGGATTGAGCTGACGGGCGGCATCCGACAGCACGCCCTCGGCGACCTCGATGCCGGCTTCCTCCAGCCGCCCTCTTGCCCGCCCCGCGGTCCGCGGATTCGGGTCGCCGATGGCGTAGACCACACGTGCGATACCGGCCTCGATCAGGCCGTCGACGCAAGGCGGCGTGCGTCCGACATGCGAACATGGCTCCAGCGTTACATAGGCGGTCGCGCCTCGAGCACGCTCGCCGGCCTCGGCCAG
>NZ_CAXFCL010000192.1:0-7396 GCF_964000955.1 uncultured Abyssibacter sp. | reverse complement strand
GCGGCGACACTCCAGCACTACGAGTGGCCGGGCAACGTCCGTGAGCTCAAGAACGTGGTGGAACGAGCGGTGTACCGAACGGCGACCGGCAAACCCGTCTCCAGAATCGAGTTCGACCCGTTCGCGTCACCGTTTCGGCCGGCATCCCGGATGCCCGAAAGCATGCCGGCGGCCACGATCCAGGTCGGAGCGGGACAGAGTCAGGTGCCGGAGCCGGTTCAGTACCCGTATGACTTTTCCGCCGCGGTCGCGGAGTTCGAGGCCGACAGGCTGATGCAGGCGCTGGACGCTCACCAGCATCACCAGGGGCGTACAGCCACGGCGTTGCAACTCAGCTATGACAAGCTGCGCGGCCTGCTGAGAAAGCACGACATCTCCCGTTAGGGGAGGGCGTTCGTTCGCGGCGGGGTGCCCCGCCCGGCGGTCGTCAATGGCCCGCCGGGCGCATCCACCACCATCGGTCTACGGGCCGTCGGGTGCCGGGGTGAACGTCACGCCGTAGCTGAGCTGCCTGAAGATCCCTCGCGGTGTGGTCGCCGTGATGCGGATGGAGCCCTGGTCCGCTTCCGCGTCCGGATCCGGGCCATCGATCGAGAACACGTACAGGTGCGACAGCAGCGAGTCGCTGGTCGTGCACAGCACCTCGTAGCTGGCGATGCCGGCCGGTGAGCCGATGTCGGTGTCAATCACCACCGTTGTCCCCACCGGCAGGGGTTGCCCGCGCTCATCGCGCAGGATCACGCCGATGGATGCGCCGCCGATGAAGGATGTCGGATCGCCGTTGTTGTCGAACTGCTGCCCGAGATTCATCGTGCCGTCGAAGTCGGCCGAATTGCTCGTCAGGGCCACGCCGGTGGGCGACGGATCGGTGCCGGTCTGATCAAGGACCAGCAGGCTGTCATTGAAGCCGTCGCCGTCGGCGATGAACTGTCCGTCGACATGGGCGGTGGAGCCGGAGAAGATCAGAACCAGCGATTCGCGGACGCTGAGCAGCGTGCCCTCGGTCGGATCGTCGCAACCGCTCTCGCACAGCAGACCGGTGAAGCTGCCGCTCGCCGGGTTGTGCAGGTTGTCGTTGTTGAAGTCGACGTTCGAATCGGCCTCGATTGAGGTGAACGGTCGGTTCGGTGTCTGACGGCCGTTGGTGCCGAAGCCGAGGGCGTCGTAGGTGCCGTCCTCGTCGCGATCGAGGAATGCCTCGGGCAAATCCTGGATGGCCAGATTCTGCTCGCCATCCTGGTGAACGCCGTCACCGTTACTGTCGAAGAAGCTTTCCTCGCCGGTCGCGGTCGCCAGTACGGTGGTCCGTCCGTCCTCGGGCCGACGTCCCTGGCTGCGCCAGGTCACCGAACACGCGCCGGTCGCGTCGACAAAGCACTGTCCGTCGATCGAGCCCTCCTCCGTCGTGAAGGCGACGGCGGTGCCCTCCGGAACGGGGTTGTTGAAGCGGTCGGCGAGGCGGATGTTGACTTGGGTTTCGACGCCATCGTAGTCGAAGGCCTCAAGGTTGAAGCACTCCGCGGTCAGCGAGAAGCTGTCGTTGTCGACGATGCCGGAGGAGATCACCAGCTGATCGGACTGGCTGGAGATGGTTTCGCCCGAGTTGCCGTCGGTGGCTTCGGCGCGGACCCGAACCGAGGTGTGCACGGTTCCGGCTCGAACCACGACGGAGACCTGACCGTCGGAGTTGGTGATGCCCTGGGTGTCCGACAGCTCGATGCCGCCGGTATTCCGGTCCAGCGAGAACGTGACCGTTTCGCCTTCCACCGGATCGCCGACGTCGTCCCGCAGCAGGAAGGTGACCGTCGAGGTCTCCTGAATGCCCTGACCGCCGGTGCCGCGCAGGCCGATCACGGGCGGGTTGGCCTGGACGAACTCAAGCGCCCCGAGATTGGCGGGCCGCACGGTCAGTGAACCGGTCGCGGACAAGGTCTTCCCGAACGCGGTCGTGGATGCACTGATGGTGTCGGTGATTTCGGAGCCGCTGGCGCATCCGGCGTCCTGGAATGTCGAACGCGCGGTCCCGTTCACCGAATTCACCGGCGAATCCAGGCTGGCGTCGTTGCCGCAGACGGCGCTGGAGAAGGCGACGCTGAGGGTGGACGATGTGACCAGATCGTCGTTCTGATCGACGAAATCGACCCGCAGGCCGGAGGAGCCGCGCGTTGCGATCGGAGACTGGCCCACCGCGATCGCGCCTTCGGTGAAGGTGCCGGCGTCCAGCACGCCCATGCGAACCACCCGCACTTCGACATTGCTGGTGGCGGTCAGCGTCTGGTCGCCAAAGCTGGCGGTCGCGGTCACGGCATCCTGTCCGGCGCAGGCGACCGTGCCGGTGTAGACCGTCGAGGCGCTACCGGACGTGCCGGTGGATCGGTTGGTCGGCAGCGCGGAGGCGTCCGCGCAGTTGGCGGTGAAGGCGACGGTGATGGCCTCGTCGGTGTACGGCGTGCCGTTTTCGTCAACGATGTCCACGCGCAGCGCCGTGCCGACGCCGTCGGCGATCGGCGAGTCCTCGACGAAGATGACGTTCTGGGTGAAGGTGCCGGTGTTTCCGTCCAGCGTGCCCATGCGCAGCACGATCTCGTTGACCGGGTCCGTGGGGTCGTCGACGCCGCCCGTGCCGTCGCCGGAATCATCGTTGTCGCCGGAAAGTGTGTTGTCACTTCCACAGGCGATGATGCTGACGCTGATCAAGGCCAGCACGATGGCGCGTAGCCACGCGGAAAATTGCGTATTCATCTATTCCCCCGACTTGGCAGACGGACGCACCTGCGCCCGCGTGATCCCTTATCGATGCAGAGTAATGGAGCGTTTCAGCCCAAACAATAGCGATTCGAAGTCAAATTGCCGTTAAAAGAAGCACTTAGGCCCGGGACTTCAAGCATCGATTACAGCGCCCCTGAGTCCGGATGCGAGGCCGGCCTCCGATAGGCGGCAGATTTCGCTAGACTCCCGCGCCCTTTTCGCGCTCGCAAGGTTTCGTCATGGCCGCGCTGCTGGCTGAAATCCGCGCCTCGGTCCGCTTGGCCACCCCGATCGTCCTCGCCCAGTTGGCGATGATGGGGTCGCGTGTCGCGGACACGATCATGGCGGGGCGTCTGTCGGCCGCTGACCTGGCCGCGGTGGCGTCGGGTGCCAGCTACTGGATGATCCTGGGGTTGCTGGTGATCGGGCTGGCCAACGGCTTGTCGCCCATCGTCGCGCACCAGCGCGGTGCCGGGGAGGCGTCCGATCACATCGGCCGCTATCTCCAGCAATGCCTGTGGGTGGCGGTGCTGGTCGGGTTGTTGCTGCTGGTGGTCATGCGGGTCACTGCCGCGCCGCTGATGCAGCGCCTCGGGCTTTCGCCGGCGGGTACGGAGGCGGCAACCGGCTACCTGCGCGCGGTTGCGCTGGGCTCGCCCGCGTTCGCGGTGTTGCTGGTGCTGCGTTTCGGCGCGGACGGCATGGGCGAAACCCGGCCGTTTCTGTGGGTCGGGATCGCCGGTCTGATCGTCAATGTGCTGCTGAACTACGTGCTGATGTGGGGCAACTGGGGTGCGCCGCGTCTGGGCGCGCTCGGATGCGGCTATGCCACGGCCATCGCCGACACCACGATGATGGTCCTGTTTGCGCTTGCCTACCGCGGAAATGTCCGGCTGCGGGCGTTGAACCTGTTCGCCGCCTGGGTGGCGCCACGCTGGTCGACCATCCGCGACTGGCTGATCGTCGGGTTGCCGATTGCCGCGATGCTCACGTTCGAGGCCGGCTTCTTCGGTGCGACCTCGCTGGTCATGGCGCGATTCGGCGACATCCCGGCGGCCGCGCATCATGTCGCGATCAACTACTCGGCGGTTTGTTTCATGGTGCCGCTGGGCATCGCCTTCGCGGCGACGGTGCGAGTCGGTCACGCCATGGGCCGCGGTGATCCGGAGGCCGCGCAGCGGGCCAGCTGGACCGGTGTGGGTCTGAGTCTGCTGTTCGCCTGTCTGTCGGCGACGCTGATGCTGCTGGCGCCGGATGTCATCGTGCGGTTGTACACGGACAGCGAGCAGGTCGCGCCGTTGGCCGTGCGGTTGCTGTTCTGGGCGGCGCTGTTCCAGCTGTTCGACTGCCTGCAGGCGTCGGCCGCCGGGGCACTGCGCGGCTACAAGGACACGAGCTGGCCCATGGTCATCACGCTGGTGGCTTACTGGGCGGTCGGCATGCCGCTGGGCACCGTGCTGGCATTCCGCTTCGAGTTCGGTCCGAATGCCCTGTGGTGGGGCATCATCGCCGGCCTCGGCAGCGCGGGTGTGCTGCTGGCATGGCGGCTGGCGCATCGTGCCAGACGCTATAAGCAAATGTCTTGAGAACTCCGCGTGGCGGGCGCATCGTCTGCCCACGTTTTCACGGAGGAACGCAATGGCTCTGCAACTAGGCGACATCGCACCGGATTTCGAAGCCGACACGACGATCGGTCGGCTGCGCTTTCACGACTGGCTGGGTGAATCCTGGGGTGTGCTGTTCTCGCACCCGAAGGACTACACGCCGGTCTGCACCACTGAACTCGGGTTCACCGCGAAGCTGAAGGACGAGTTCGCCGCGCGTGGCACGAAAGTCATTGGCCTGTCGGTGGATTCGGTCGAAGACCATCACGGCTGGTCCAAGGACATCGAGACCACTCAGGGCGTGAAGCCGGACTTTCCGATGATTGCCGACGCCGATCGCAAGGTGTCCGAACTGTACGGAATGATCCACCCCAAGGCGGACAACACGCTGACCGTGCGCTCGGTGTTCATCATCGATCCGAACAAGAAAGTTCGGTTGACGCTGACCTATCCGGCATCGACCGGCCGCAACTTCAACGAGATCCTGCGTGTGCTGGACTCGCTGCAACTCACCGACCAGCATCAGGTGGCGACGCCGGTGAACTGGGAGCCGGGCGATGACGTGATCATCGTGCCGTCGGTCTCCGACGAGGAGGCGCGGACGAAGTTCCCGGATGGCTGGGATGCCAAGACGCCGTATCTGCGCGTGGTCAAGCAGCCGCAATCCTGACCGGATCGGGCGGGCGCAACACGCCCGCCCGTTCTCCGACTCCGCTATCATCGGCGCCGGAGACGAACGGGAACGGAGATTCCGATGGGCAAGGGAGTTGCGATTGCTGGCTTGTTGCTGTGGGCGGGTGCCTGCGCCGCCGGTTCCACGCAGGCCGATTATTTCGAGCTGCACTACAGTCAGACCGAGTTCGGCAGCAACGGCCCGGATCGTGACAGCGATCTGGGGTTCGGACTTCGGTTCGCGAAATCGTTCTGGGGGTACGCGGCCTGGTACGCCGACCTGGACTGGCGTGAGGACCAGAAAGACCCGGAACTCGATTTCATTTCCGCCAGCATTGGCGCCGGACCGCGTTATGTCTTTGAATCAGCCGGCGATCTGGCGGTTCAGGCGGCCGTGAGCTTCGAACACATGCGCTTTCGCATCCAGGCCGATGATCCGGCCACGCCGATGACGGAAGTGACGACCATCCAGAACAACGGTATCGGCGGATCGCTGGGCCTGTCGTTTCCGATCGGAGACCGCAGTGAGTTGTTCGCGCGCTACACCTACGTGGACATGGTCGATGCCGATGCGGATGTCGACGACGACAAGATCTTCCTCGGCGGATTCCGCTGGGGGCTGACCGACGCCTTCTCGGCGGTGCTGTCCCTGCAGGACTACGAGACGCTGGATACGACGGAATTCCGAGCAGGATTCGCCGTCAGTTTCTGAGCGGGGTCAGCGCAGCGGCTGTCGCCGTTCGTAGTGGATTTTCCAGACGGTTTGCCAGCTCTGGCCGCCGTCCAGCGAGCGTTCCCAGTTCCAGTCCAGCGAGTTCGGACGGATGTTGTACCAGAGCATCCGTTGCAGCATGGGCTCGCCGTCCGGTGACGTGGCGGGGCGGAACAGTTCCATCGTGCCGTCGGGGTTCAACCCGCCGGTGAAATCCAGGTACGCGCCGGTGTTGTCGGCCCAGGTCTGCTTCCATTCGTCGGACCTGGCGTCGTAGACCGACAGACTGGTGCCGACCAGTCGATCGCCAGGACGGGCGTCGAACTGCTCCCGGATGACCTTGCCGTTCAGTTCCCGGGTGATGGTGTTGGTGGCCTGTCCGTCCGAACCCCAGGTCAGGTTCCACTGGCCGACCCAGAAGTCGAAATCGTCCGCGCTGCCGGCGTAGGCCGGCAGGCCGAGACCGCACAGCAGCAATGTCACAACCGTTCGCATCATCGGTTCTCCCGCGCGATGTCCGATCAGTCTGGCACGCCGTCAGCGCAGCGCGCAAAAGCCGAAATGCGTCTGTTCGTCCGGCTTCAGTTGCGCGTTGTGGGGTTTTCCGCGAACGGTGAGCATGCCGTTCTCGCGGCTGTACTCGGCGTTCCAGAATTCGCGAATACGGCCCTCGACGGGCACCTGCGCCGCCCAGGTCGATGGCTGCGCTCCGGTGTTGCGCACGTCGACCTGGACGCAGTAACCCTCGCCCCAGTCCGATTGCAGGGTCAGCGTGGTGGTGATCGAGCCATCAGCTGGCGCGCGTGGCATTGCGGTGGGGCCGGACCTGCGGCGCTCCAGGCAGTAACCGAAGTGCGCGCTGGCGCCGGGGGCCAGCGTTGCATTCCATGACACGCCCCGGAAGCGGGTTCCCGCCGCGCCGGGTTCGGACGCCGCGTTCCACAGCTGGGAGATCTGGCCGTCCAGCTGCCGGCTGACGCGCCAGATGACCTGTCGCGACGATGTGTTGCGGACGGTGACTTGCTCGCAGAGCCCCTCGCCCCAGGTCGACAGCCGGTCCACATGAGTAGTGATGCCGGCGTCCGGCTGCTTGCCGGAGCGATCGCGTGACTCGGCCGGCGGTTCGGACCCGGCGTCGGATGTGGTCGCCTCGGTGTAGGCATCGTCCGGCGGCGGGGCCGGTGCCTCGGTGTCGCCGAACCACAGCGTTCGCAGCAGGCTGACCTTTTCCTGGTGCAGCGTCCGCCAATCGTCGCGGAGCAACCCGCCGGTGTCGTCGGAGTTCGGATTCCACGACCAGTAGAACCCGCTGTGAATGCCCTTGCCGATCAGATAGAACACCAGCGCGTCCTGCCAGGCGCGGTCACGTGGATCACCTTCGCCGTAGCGGCCGCCGAATTCCCCGAGCATCACGGTGTAGCCCTGCGCCACGAACTGGCCGAATCGTCGGTCCCAGATCTCCGGCATGTTGGCCGGAAACCGGGGGTCGTCGAAAAACGGCTGGGGGTGCACATCCGGGCCGTAGGTATGCGGAGCGAGCACGAGCCGGTCGGGCGGGATGTCCAGCGGCGTGCAGGCCATCGGCTCCAGATTCTCGCCCCAGAACGCCGGGCCATCGCGTGAACAGCGGCTGGTGTCGCTGATGCCCTCGACGAACATC
>NZ_CAXFCL010000191.1:0-6047 GCF_964000955.1 uncultured Abyssibacter sp. | reverse complement strand
TTATCGCGTCGGCACGCGAACCAGCGTGGATGTGCTGGATGCGCAACGCGAGATCTACGCCGCCCGCCGCGACTACGCACGCGCACGCTACGACTACCTGCTGAATTTGCTGAGACTCAAGCAAGCCGCGGGACAGTTGGCGCCGGCTGATCTGGCGGAGATTGACGGGCTGCTAGCGATGGAAACCGGCGCTGCCTCGGACTCCACGCCGTAGCACTCAAACTAGGACGCAATCCCCAAAAACAACGCAAGCGAACGCTCGACCTGAAGCAACTTCTCCGCCGAAACGCGGCCGATTCGCTGGCCGATCTTTGCTCGCTTGACCGTGATGATCTTGTCGATCATCACTTGCGATTCTTTTGTCAAACCCGACTCCTGATCGGGCGAGAGCGGAACCCTCAGTAGCGGCGCGTCAACCAGATGGCTCGTCACCGGAAGAATGGTGACGCTGACCGTCTCAGAAAATTCGTTGGCTTGAATAATCAACGCGGGACGCGGCTTTCCCAAGTCACCTTGCAGGGCAATAGTGACCAACTCTCCTCGTTTCACGCCGTCCAGCCGTCGATCTCGCTCGCGACCTCATCCATCCAGTCACTAATGGACGGATCCACCGAATCAGATTGGGCAACCAGCGCGGCCTGGCGTCTGCACTCGTCCTCAAAGCCCTCACGGCGCGAATCGGGAACCCAGATCTGAATCGGTCTTAGCCCGGCGGCGCGCAATGCATCGCGGTGCTTCTGAACTCGCTTGCTGACGGAGCTTTCGCTCATGGCGATATCTCCACAAAGAGGAGATCACACAGTAGCGCCTTGTTACATGTAACAGCAAGTTGCCTGCAGATGACGCCCCACGATGTCGCTATCCGTTCTGGCCTGACCCGACATCCATGTACGGCTTCAACCACGGCGCCGCCCTGATCACGCGGTACCACTTGTTGCCGATGCCGCCGATCAGGGCCTCTTCCGGCTTCGGCGTGCCGTGGAAGACGATCAGCTTCGCCCCGTCAGGCTTTTGCGGCGCCTGAAACGCTCCCAGCGGCAGTGGCTTGACGCAATCGTGCTTGAAGCTGGCACACCAGGGCCTGGGCCAGTAGTCGAGCAGGCCCCGACGACGCATGTAGTCGGAGATGAATTCCTGTTCGTTGCGATAGCGCGTCAGGACCGCCTCGCCCATGTCCCGCAACTCGTCCAGCAGGCCCGTATGCGCACCGGCGTTGAACCGGAAGGTGGAGGTGTTGCCGGTGAAGCCGTGGCGGTACCGGAACGGCTTGTAGTCCTTGATGACGCGAAACGCACCGTCGAGTTCGAAGAACGGGTCCAGCGAGTCGACGATGACGACGTCCAGGTCCAGATAAAGCGTCGGCCCTGAAAGACCGCCGAGCTGCTCGCTGGACGCGAACAGGCCGAGTTTCTTCCAGCCACGGTTGTCACGATCGCCGACCACGGGCACCGCGGGCAGCGGGACGACCTCCACCTCCTGAATAATCCCGTCGGCGCGGTCGGTGGCGCAGACAAACTTCAGTGGTCCGCTAACTGCATGGCGCACCATGCGATACAGCCGATTGACCTCGTCAGCGGGGAATTTTGCGCCCCACTTGGTGCAGACGACCTGACGTGCGCTAGAACTCACTGAGGATCAGTGCAATCTGTCTTCAAGCGACTTCATTGAGCCGGTTGGCGAAGTCACGACCAGCCGTTGGGGCAGGCAGCTCCCGATTGTCCGCGTTGTAGAGTGCAATGATCTCTTCCACTCGTGCACAAAGTTCGTGAAAAACGGCTTCTTCATCCGCCCCATGGCAGCCGCCAAAGAACAAGCCTGGAGCGCTGCCGACAAAGCAACCATCCTCATGGGACCACTCGACAATTTTCACGTAGTCAGCACTGCTCGTCATGACTTTGCCTCTTTGATCGCCTGCTGGACTGCTCGGACCTGGTAACGCTTGGCGTCATCGCCCGGCTTACCCGACAGGGTGATCGGTTTCGCGACTGTCGGATGCACATAGTTTCTGTGACTGCCCTTCCCGCCCCGATCAACGAACCCGGCACGCGACAGTTCCGCCATCAACTCCCGAATTTTCGGCGGCATCGCACTCCTCAATCTAGCGGATTGTAGTCAACCAGTGCTCGTACTTGGGCTCCTCGCCCTTCACGGTCCGGAAGTACAGGCTTTGCAGCTGTTCGGTGATGGGCCCGCGCATGCCGTCGCCGATCTTGCGCCCGTCTACCTCGCCGATCGGCGTGACCTCGGCGGCCGTTCCGGTGAAGAACACCTCGTCGGCGATGTAGAGATCGTCACGGGTCACGCGCTTTTCGATGACCTCAATGCCAAGATCGTCGCAGAATTCCATGATGGTCTTGCGCGTGATGCCGTCCAGCGCACTGCGCAGGTCGGGCGTGTAGATTCTGCCTTCGCTGACGTAGAAGATGTTCTCGCCGCTGCCCTCGGCCACGTAGCCATCCACGTCGAGCAGCAGCGCTTCGTCGTAGCCGTCGCGCAGCGCCTCGGACAGGGCCAGCATGGAATTGAAGTAATGCCCGTTGGCCTTGGCCCGGCACATCGCCGAATTCACGTGATGACGAGTGTAAGACGAGGTGCGAATCCGAATGCCCTTGTCGTACTGGCCGCCGAGGTAGGCGCCCCAGGTCCAGGCAGCGACCATCAGGTGCACCTGAAGATTGTCGGCGCGCAGGCCCATGCCCTCGGACCCGTAGAACGCCATCGGCCGCAGATAGGCGGAATCCAGGTTGTTGTCCCTGACAGCGGCGAGGCAGGCGGCGTTGATGGTCTCGGCATCGTAGGGAATCTTCATGCCGAGAATCTTCGCCGAGTTCAGCAGCCGGTGCGTGTGCTCGGGCAGGCGGAAGATCGCCGGCCCCTTCGCCGTCTCGTAGGCGCGAACACCCTCGAAGACACCCAGGCCGTAGTGCAATGTGTGGGTCAGGACGTGGACCTTGGCATCGCGCCACGGCACCATTTCGCCATCCAGCCAGATCACACCATCACGGTCGGCCATCGACATCGCGAGTTCTCCTTGTTGCATCGCGCAGAAAATCGGGGCGCATACTATACCGCCACGCCCGCTTCCGTACCGTTCTTTCCTCGCTGGCTCACACCGACTCGCGAACCGGCACGGCCCGTGACTGACCGATGAACTGGCTGGACAGGCTGCAACATGAGATCGACCGGCTCTGGCGCCGCTACCGCTGGTATCTGCGCCCCTTCAAGTACCGGGACTACCGCCGCTGGCTCGCCCGGCAATCCCGCGACATCCCCACCGACCGGAAGCGGGTGCTGTTCGACTTTCGCGACTCGCGCATCGACGGCCCGCAAGGCCGACGCTTCTACACATTGCTGATGTTCTTCGTCCGCAATCACTACTTCCCGATCCTGGCCCGCAGCTACCTGTTCATGGCCAACATCGGAAAGAAGGAGAAGCGTCACACGCTCTCCGAGACGTTCGCGGTAATCGATCCCGGCGCAGCGGTGCCGGGTCCGTACATCCTGGTCACCGATCGCGACGACAGCCCCTGGGCCAGCGACGCCGAGCGCATCGTCCGGATTGACTACCGACCCAGCTACTCGCCCGGCGACGGCACCTACCCCATGCCGTTTCCGCTGTTCCCGGGCGTCTACGCGCGCGGCGAGGATCAGAAGATCGTCCGCTTTCGTCAGGACAGCCGGCCCTGGCGTGTGTTCTTCGGCGGCGATGCGCTGGTCGGCAAGTACAGCCAGCCGTCGATCACCCAGGTCTACGGCAAGCTGCCACGCACCGACGTGCTGGACATCCTGCGCCGCGAGCTGCCGGCACGGCGCTGGGTGGACCCGCAGGATCAGGCGGCCTTCGATGCCATTCGCGGCAAACCATTCGATGGGCTGGTGATCATGAACACGCGCAACTGCCGCGTCCCGGTGGACGACTGGCTGTGGACCGTCGCGGACGGCTGGTTCTATCTCGCCTGCCCCGGCTATCGCTACCCGATGTCGCACAACATCATCGAGGCGATGGCGGTCGGCAGCATTCCGCTCACCCAGTATCCGGAGCTGTTCTTCCCGGCGCTGAAGGACGGCGTGAACTGTCTGGTCTTCCGGGGAGCGGATGACCTGTCCGATGTCGTCCGACGGGCGCTGGACATGCCCATCGATGAGGTTCGAGCCATGTCGGATGCGGCCGCACGCTACTACGACGAGCACCTGTCGCCGGCGGCAACCGTGCGAGGTCTGCTGTCCATGCCCGGCCGGGAAGTCCGGCTGCGCCTCGTTCCGTTCTTCAAGCCAGGTGGCGGTTACGCCTGATCCAGCAACGCGCGGGAGTCCACCCCGTAGTGCTCGCAGAGCTGCAACCACTGCTTACGGTTCAGATCCTGGTTGACGTTCATCGGCTTGAGACGCACCTGATCCGAACCCACGATCTCGCGCGGCCGACCAACCTTGCGATCCGCCGTGCGGATCGGCGTGCCGGCCAGCCAGGCCATGAACTTGAACCAAAGATCGTCCGCGCGCGGCGTCAGCGCCATGAACAGATCGGCGTCTGTAGCATCCGCGTGCAGCGAACCGGGCGGATACAGCACCCCGCCGTAGCCCATCTGCACCAGCGCGTGACTGCTGACGCCGCGCTGTTTCAGCTTGGGCCAGTCGTCATAGGGCACGACCTTGCCCGCGGGGTTCAGCGTCAGCGACCGCGCGATGTGGGCGACGATCGCCCGCGGGGTCTTGCGGTGCGATTCCAGCAGGGCCTGCATCCAGCCACGGCGGTACATCAGATCGTCGTCACAGGTCACGATGACCTGATCCGGAAACGCCGCCAGGCTGGGCGCCAGCTTGCAATGGCAGGAATCCAGCGGCGTGTAGCGAATCTCGAATTTCGTCCCGACCATGTCCAGCAGCGACCGCGGCAGGCCTCCCTCATGCTGCTCGTTTAGCCACAGCACCATCCGTTTGGGCGCTACCGACTGCGACAGCACGCTGCGAACCACCAGATCCAGATTGGCAAAGCGGCTGGGGATGCTGGTGAGCGACACGAGCACATCCGCATCGCTCGGCTTCGCGGCATGCAGGTCGGCCACTGACAGCCGGCGCAGCCGACGCGCCTGCCAGTTGGAATAGAGAATCTGCTTCTTTTTCATTGCGATGCCGGAGACTGCTGGCGCACGACCTCGTCGTAGAGCGCCTCAAGCGACTCGGTCTGCCTTCGAATATCGAACAACCGACGCACCCGTTCGGCGCCCGCGGTCCCCAGTGACTGCGCCAGATCAAGGTCTCCCAGCACCCGGCCCAGATCGGCGGCCAGCGCATCAACGTCACGCTCCTCCGAAAGCAACGCAGTCTCGCCATGACTGACCGCTTCGCCAATCCCGCCAGAGCGGAAACCCGCGACAGGCCGCCCCAGCGCCTGTGCCTCCAGGAAGACCATGCCGAGTCCCTCGGCATCACGTTCGGTGCGCACGCTGGGCGCCGCCAGCACGCGGGCCGATCGCATCGCCGCATGCACGGCCTGCGGCGGCTGCACGCCGAGAAACTCCGACTCCAGGCCAAGTTCGCGATCCAACGCCACCAGCGACTCTCGCAACGGGCCGTCACCGATCAGGCGCAGCCGGGCGTTCGGGTGTCGCGCCCGCACCTGCTCCATCGCCCGCATCAAATAGGCGATGCCCTTTTTCTCGACAAACCGGCCGACGAACAGCACCACCGGCTCCTCTGGAACCGGGCTGGCGTCGAGTTGCTCCAGAGGAATGCCCATGTAGTGCTGGACCAGCTTGTCATCCGGACAGCCGGCCTCCACCAGCCGGTCGGCAATGAAGCCGGACACGGCGATCACCCGATCGCAGCGACCAAAGGCCGTCTGCAACTGACGGCGAAACGCCGGGGTGAGCGGATTCGTCACATCATTGCCGTGCGCCGTCACGATCATCGGCAGGCCCAGCGCATCGGCAATCTGCCGGCCCGGTTTGGCCGCGCTGACAAAATGGGTATGCACGATTCGGGGCTTGGCGGCGGCCAGCGCGCGCGTCCACGCTCGGGGCGGCGGCAGACCGCACCGCATCGGCAGG
>NZ_CAXFCL010000190.1:0-8201 GCF_964000955.1 uncultured Abyssibacter sp. | reverse complement strand
TCGGCGACATCGTCCTGGATGTCGATGCCAGCACCGAGGTGCTGCTCGGCTGGACGATCGAGGATCCGGACGGAGTTCCGATCCTGTCTTCGTACGCGACGACGGTGGACTACAGCCCCGCGCTGAGCGGCGTCGAATGGGCGACCGCCAACGTCGACACCGAAATCGCCGCCCAGGCCGGCCCTCAACTCGTCGTGCCGGTCAAGAACGCCCGCTACGCGCTGAATGCGGCCAATGCCCGCTGGGGCAGCCTGTATGACGCGCTTTACGGTTCCGACGCGATCTCCGAGGACGGCGGTGCCGAACGCGGCGGCGCCTACAATCCCGTCCGCGGCAACAAGGTCATCGAGTTCTCGCGCAAGCATCTGGACGTGGTCGCCCCGCTGGCCACCGGCAGCCATGTGGGCTCCAAGGCTTACGCGGTGGTTGACGGCGCCCTCCAGGTCACGCTGGCCGACGACTCGACCACGGGTCTGAAAAGCCCGGAGGCCTTCGTCGGCTATCAGGGTGATGCGGCGACACCCTCCGCCGTGCTACTGAAGAACAACGGCCTGCATGTCGAGATTCAGATCGACGCCACCAGCCCGATCGGCCAGACCGACGCGGCCGGCGTCAAGGATCTGCTGGTCGAGGCCGCGGTCACGACGATCATGGACTGCGAGGACTCGGTCGCCGCGGTCGATGCCGAGGACAAGTGCGAGGTCTACGGCAACTGGCTGGGTCTGATGAAGGGCGACCTGTCCACGTCACTGGAAAAAGGTGGCAAGACCATCACCCGCGCGCTCAACGGCGACCGCTTTTACACCGCGCCCAACGGCGGTGAAGTCCGCCTGCACGGCCGCAGCCTGCTGTTCGTGCGCAACGTCGGCCACCTGATGACCAACCCGGCGATCATCGACGCCGAGGGCAACGAGATCTTCGAAGGCATCATGGACGCCATGGTGACCTCGCTGGCCGCCATGCACGACCTCAAGGCCGACAAGAGCGACCCGGACCACAAGGGCAACTCGCGTACCGGCTCGGTCTACATCGTCAAGCCGAAGATGCATGGCCCGGACGAAGTGGCCTATGCCAACGAGCTGTTCGCCGCCGTCGAGGACGCGCTGGGTCTGGACCGTCACACGCTGAAGATCGGCATCATGGACGAGGAACGCCGCACCACGGTCAATCTGGCCGCGTGCATCGCCCAGGCCAGTCAACGCTGCGTGTTCATCAACACCGGCTTCCTCGACCGGACCGGCGACGAGATTCACACCTCCATGGAAGCCGGCCCGTTCATCGCCAAGACCAAGATGAAGGCCCAGCCCTGGATCAAAGCCTATGAGGACTGGAACGTCGACGTCGGCATCCGCTGCGGTCTGGCCGGCAAGGCGCAGATCGGCAAGGGCATGTGGCCGATGCCGGACGAGATGGCGGCGATGCTGGAGCAGAAGATCGGCCATCCCAAGGCCGGTGCGACCACCGCCTGGGTGCCCTCACCGACCGGTGCGACCCTGCACAGCATCCACTATCACCACGTCAACGTGTTCGACCGTATCGAAGAGCTGAAGAGCCGCGAACACGCCAGCCTGGATGACATCCTGACCATCCCGCTGCTGGGCGACGAAACGCCGGGTGCTGAGGAAATCCAGCACGAACTGGACAACAACTGCCAGGGCATCCTCGGTTACGTCGTGCGCTGGATCGACGCCGGTGTCGGCTGCTCCAAGGTGCCGGACATCAACGATGTCGGCCTGATGGAAGATCGCGCCACGCTGCGCATCTCCAGCCAGCACGTCGCCAACTGGCTGCATCACGGCATCTGCGGCAAGGAGCAGGTGGTCGAGACGCTCAAGCGCATGGCCCAGGTTGTCGACCGTCAGAACAGCGGTGACCCAACCTATACGCCAATGGCCCCCGGCTACGACGGCATCGCCTTCCAGGCAGCCTCGGCGCTGATCTTCGAAGGCACGACGCAGCCCAGTGGCTACACCGAGCCGCTGCTGCACAGCTACCGGCTGAAAAAGAAGGCCGCGGGCGCGTAATAGAGCACCTCCCGGCACCAACAAAAACGCCGCACCCGAGTGCGGCGTTTTTTTGTCGCTTCATCGACGCCGGATCAAGCGTCGAAGCGGCCCGGAAAATGGTGGTCTAGCAGATCCATCAGGGATTTCTTACCCAATGGTTTGTTGGAAAACGCCTTCACCGATGCACGCGTCTCGGCCGTCTGAGAATCCTCGGGGTTCAGTGAAGTCGTCAGCATCATGATGACCACGCCCTGACGCAACTCTTCATCAAGCTGCTCATAAGCCTCCAGGAACTCCCAGCCGTTCATCACCGGCATGTTGATATCCAGGCAGATCAGCTCGGGCTTGGGCAGCATCCCGTTCTCGTCAGGGGTCGTGAGGTATTCCAGGGCCTCCTCGCCATTGAGTGCCTCGGTCACCTTTTCCGCGACATCCGCGTCTTCGACAACGGCGCGATGCAGGAAGTTATCCGCTTCGTTGTCGTCGACGAGCAAAACCTCATTCAGTTTCCTGGTCACCCGCGAACCTCCTTCAGGAACACGCAAAACTTCGAACCGCCGGTGTCGCTGTCCTCGACCCAAATGCGACCGTGGTGCATGTCGACGATCTTTCGGCAATGCGCCAGACCGATGCCCGTGCCTTCGTACGTCGCACGATTGTGCAACCTCTGGAAGATCAGGAACACCTTCTCGCGCTGATTGGGCGGGATGCCGATGCCGTTGTCGGCAATCGTGATGAGCCAGCCGTCACGATCCTGCGTGGCGCCAATTTCCACCCTGGGCGGCGTATCGACGCGTCGGAACTTGATCGCGTTAGCGATCAGGTTCTGAAACAACAGGCGCATTTCCACACCGTAAACGGTCAGCGTCGGCAGTGGCCCGCAGTCGATCATCGCTCCCGACTCCTCGATCACCCCGGCAAGATCGGCCGCCACATCCCGCACGAGTTTCTCCAGCGATACCCGTTCCGGTGTCGCCTCGATACCGAGACGGCTGAATTCCAACAGGCCGTGAATCAAAGCCTGCATGCGGGTACAGGACTCCAGAATGAAGCCCAGGGACTTGCGACCACGCTCGTCCATCTGGTCACGATAGTTCTCGTCCAGGAGGGTCGCGAAGCTGGTGACGGTGCGGACCGGCTCCTGCAGATCATGCGAGGCGATGTAGGAGAACTGTTTCAGCTCACGGTTGCTGGCCTCCAATTCGAGATTGCGCTGACGCAACTGCTCCAGCGCATCGACGAGCGCCTCGCCAAGGTGCTTGGCCTCGCCGGATACGCCATCGGGCAGCACCAGCGACGGGTTGTCCCGGTCCAGATTCTCCACCGCGTCGGACAGCCGCACGATGGGCCCGACCGCCAGGCGCGACAACCAGACACCAACCAGAATCGCGATCCCCACCAACAGCACGAACAACAGCGCCACCTGCCGCGCGACCTCGGCCGCCACCGCGGTCGCGTACTCAATGCCGTCCGTCACGAACAGACCGAGCCGACGCCCCAGGTCCGGCGGACCGAACGGCACAACGCGTCCGCTGATAACGAGATCACCATCCTCCGATAGACGCGAGAGCGCACCGGCGGGACGATCGAGTATCAGGGAAATCGACTGAAAGTCGTCGACCACGTTCATGGTCTGGCCGAATTCGAACGCGAACGCACGATCTGGATCCGGGTGCCGCAGATAGTCGCCGCGATCGTTGGTCAGGAACAGGTTGTGGGTACGCCCGCCAACGGTCGCCATTTCCTCGAAGGTGGGCTGGATTGCAAAGTTGACAACCACCATGCCGTAGACATGCCCCGCGAAATAAACCGGCACACCCGCCCGAACCACCGGCAACCTCGGTCTCTGGATCTCTCCGAATTCGCGGTTGAGATTGATCGCGGACAGGTAAACCTGTCCGGGCGCCCGCCGCAACGTCTCCTGCACGTAGGGCCGGTCACCCTTCGCCTGCAAATCACCGGAAGCGATTATCTGAATCGCCTCGCCGGGGCGATTGCGATGCACCCTGACCAGCTCGGTCCCGTTGTTGTCCACGCCGATGTAGCGCACCTGCAAATAGGCCGGCTTGCTGTTCAGCGTCTCACGGAAAATCACCTCGAGCCGACGACGCCAGGCCTCGACGGTGGAGCCATCCTCGGGATCGATCCCGCCCGATGTGATGGCGCGAGCGATCCCCAGAATCGGCGGGGTGCCGGCAAGCAGCAGCACATCGCGCCGCAGTTCGTCGATGCGGTTGACGAAAATCGCGGCCTCCAACTCGGTCTCGCGTTCCAGTTCGTCCATTTTCGCGTCGATCAACTGGTCGTTGAGCCGGCTGAAAATCAGTCCCGCCGATGTCGCGGCCGTAAGCATCACCAACGCCGACATGGCCAGAACAATCTTTGTGGATAAGCTCAAGCCCTACCTCTGCGAACCATTATTCGGGAACCACCGGATACATCCAGGTCATGGTAGCGAAACCGCGATTCTCGTGACGGCCTGTAAACGCCATCCCGGGACAGTGATCGCCGACACGGTAAAATTGTCGACACGCCCGGCAACCGCCGGCTGCGCCTTCTCATTCACATCCGACGGCTGCCCGACCCCGTGACAATCCCGACCTCTTCCCCCACTCCCGGATACCGAATCGCGCTGGCTGTGCTGGCATTGGCCATCGGGCTCGGCATCACGACCCGAACGCTGGCCGCCGATGAACCCGCCTCCGAAGCCGGGATGGGCGAGCGGCTCCAGGCCTGTTCCGGCTGCCACGGTGAACGCGGTCGCTCCGATCCCGAGCATGCCTATTTTCCGGCGATCGCCGGCAAGCCCGCCGGCTATCTGTTCGAACAGTTGATCAATTTCAAAAAGGGGCGGCGCCATCACGACATCATGCAGTCGATGTTCGCCGTGCTTTCCGACCAGTACCTGCAGGACATCGCCGAGTATTACGCCGGGCAGACACCACGCCACTCCGCGGCCGTCAGCCATCCCGCCGCGGAAACGCGCGGGGCGGAGACGCTGGTGTTCCAGGGCGCGCCCGACCGCGACATCCCCGCCTGCGCCGCCTGCCATGGGAAAGCACTGACCGGAGCGCTACCGACCATTCCGGGCCTGCTGGGACTGCGCTCTGAGTATCTCGCCGCGCAGCTTGGCGCCTGGCGAGAGGGGACGCGCCGCGCCGCGGCGCCAGACTGCATGCACACGATCGCCCAGCGGTTGCGTTCCGACGAGATCGACCGGGTGTCGAAATGGCTGGCCTCCCAGCCCTACCCGACCGGCGCGAAACCGCTGCCGCAACTGCCCGACCCGTTGCCGATTCCCTGCGGAGCCAGCCGATGAAGTGGGTTCTGTCACTGACCGCCGTGCTGGCGGTCACCGTCATCGGCCTCGCGGTGTGGTTCTTCTGGCCGGTGCTGAACCCGCCGGCCGTCGCGACGACCACCCCGACCACAACGGCCGCGATGATCGAACGCGGCGCCTACCTGGCCCGCGTCGGCAACTGCATCGGCTGCCACACCGCCGAGGACGGCCCGGACTACGCCGGCGGCCGGCGCGTGCCGACGCCGTTCGGCACCGTCTTCACCAGCAATCTGACACCGGACGCCGAGACCGGCCTCGGCAACTGGACGGCCGCCGACTTCTATCGCGCCATGCACCACGGACAGGCGAAGGACGGGACCTTTCTGCTGCCGGCGTTCCCGTTCACCAACTACACCCGTGTCACGCGCGAGGACTCGGACGCAATCTACGTGTTCCTGCAATCGCTGGCACCGGTGAAGCGTGTGACGCCCGAACCGGAGATGGCGTTTCCGTACAACACGCTGCTGGCGCGGCTCGGGTGGCAGCGGCTGTTCTTCCGGCCCGCCACATTCGAACCGGTGCCCGAGCGCACGGACGCCTGGAACCGGGGCCGCTATCTGGTCGAAGGGCTGGGCCATTGCAGCGCCTGCCACACCATTCGCGGCCCGTTGGGCGAGGAGCGCGAGGACTACGAATACGCCGGCGGACGCATCGCCGGCATGGAATGGGACGCGCTGCCGCTGAACGTCTCCGAACGCATGGACGAGGTGGACAAGGCCGAACTGAAGCAACTGCTTCATGCCGGCACCTCCCGCGACAACGTGACCAGCGGACCGATGGCCGAGGTAGTGTTCAACAGCACGCAGTATCTGACCGATGCCGATCTCGATGCGATGATCGCCTACATCAGCAGCCTGCCCATCAAACCGGAACCCGAGCCGCGGGCGTCGACCAAGGTCGAGGGCCAGCGTCGGGCCGATCTGATCAAGCAGGGCTCGGCGGTTTACCAGGCGCATTGCGAGACCTGCCACGGTAGCGACGGCGAGGGGCGCGCCTACGCCTACCCCGCGCTGGCCGGCAATCCGCTGGTCACCGCCCCGTCGGCCAACAACGCGATCCGGATGGTGCTGTACGGCGGCTTCGCCCCCAGCACGGGGGCCAATCCGCAGCCCTACGGCATGCCGCCATTCAGCCACCAGCTCGACGATGAGGACGTGGCCGCGGTGATATCCTACATCCGCAATGCGTGGGGGAATCGCGCATCCGCGGTCGCACCCATTGAGATCAGCGACTACTGATCACACCTCGAACAAACAGATTTCGCAGCCGCGCGGACTGGGCATGTTCAACCACCCGGGTGGGGTCGTGCCGCACACCCGCAAGCGGTGGTAGGGTCCGCGCACCCGATCAACTGGATGAGACATGGATAACGAACTCGAGCTATTCCGCGACAACGTCAGCCGTTTCTTCAGCGAGGAAATCCTCCCCGACTACGAAGCCTGGGAACGTGACGGCATCGCCCCGCGCGAAGTCTGGAACAAGATGGGCGAAGCCGGCCTGCTGTGCGTGGACGTGGCCGAAGAGTACGGCGGCATCGGCGCCGAGTTTCCGTTCTCCTGCATCATCCTGGAAGAGGTCGCCCGCCTGGGCATGATGAGCCTGGCAACCAATCTGGCCGTGCACTCGGACATCGTCGCCCCCTATGTCTCCCACCTCGGCACCGAGGAGCAGAAGGCCTACTGGCTGCCCAAGCTCGCCAGCGGCGAGGCCGTCGGCGCGATCGGCATGACCGAGCCCGGTGCCGGCTCCGACCTGCAGGCGATCAAGACCAACGCCGTGGCCGATGGTGACGACTACATCATCAACGGTCAGAAGACGTTCATCACCAACGGTCAGCACGCCGATCTGGTGATCCTGGCGGTCAAGACCGATCCCAAGGCCGGCGCCCGTGGCACCACGCTGTTCCTGATCGACACGCATCTCGACGGCTTCAGCCGCGGCCGCAATCTGGAAAAGATCGGCCAGCATGCCGGTGACACCTCCGAACTTTACTTCAGCGATCTGCGCACACCGGCATCGTCGGTGCTGGGTCGAACCGGTGGCGGGTTCGGCCATCTGATGGACGAACTGCCGCGTGAGCGGCTCGCGCTGGGCGTGACCGCGGTCGGCGCCGCGCAGGGCTGCATCGAGCAGACCATCGAGTACGTGCAGAACCGCAAGGCCTTCGGCCAGGCGATCGGCAGCTTCCAGAACACTCGGTTCGAGCTGGCGAAGATGAAGACCGATCTGGAGGTCAACCGCGCCTTCGTCAACCAGTGCGCGGCGCTTTACGCCGAGGGCAAGCTCGACGTGCCGACCGCGGCGATGGTCAAGCTCGCCAGCACCGAGATGCAGTGCCGCGTTGCCGACGGCTGCCTGCAGTTGTTCGGCGGCTACGGCTACATGAGCGAATACCCCATCGCCCGCGCCTTCGCCGATGCCCGGGTGCAGCGCATCTACGGCGGAACGTCGGAGATCATGAAGGAAGTGATCGCGCGCTCGATGCTCGGCCGGGCGTGAACCGGACCGGCCGTCCGGCGCGATGAGCAAGATCGAGTTCTCCACCGAGCAGAAAGCGGAGATCGTCAAGCAGATCAAGCTCTACTTTCAGGAGGAGTTGAGTCAGGACATCGGCGGTTTCGACGCCGAGTTCCTGCTCGATTTCTTCGCCGAGGAAATCGGCAGTCACTTCTACAACCAGGGGTTGGCCGACGCGCTGGCGGCCATGGACGATCGGCTGGACGGGATCAGGGACGCTATCTACGCGCTGGAGAAACCCACCGGCGCCCGATGACGGTTCAGGTGCCCGGGCCAGCCCCGCGGCGCGCGCCCACCGAGCCGATGTTGCGGCTTGAAACCGGCGTCAAGCGGGTTTT
>NZ_CAXFCL010000189.1:0-6786 GCF_964000955.1 uncultured Abyssibacter sp. | reverse complement strand
GCCCGCGAGCCACACCAGCCGCGGAGCCGGCACGTCCATCCCGTCGAATGCCTCCGCCAGAAATGTCTCGCGGTCGAGCAGGACCTGTTCGGAGCCGGCGAACACCGGCGACAACCCGGTCAGCAACGCGACCAGACCAAGAACCGCTGCAAACGACCGACGCAGCCGTCCGACGGGACGCCCGTGGCGCGAGCCCTTCGCATTCAATCGGGTCCGCACGTCGCGACGGCCTGCCCGTCGGGTGGACGCGACGGCGCCGGGGCGCCCGTCACGACCGCGACGCATCAGAGCTCCCAGGACAGGCTGACACCGTAAGTGCGGGCTTCGCCGTAGCGCTTGGCCACGCGCTGATCCTCGCCTTCGCCATTGACGAACCGACCTTGCAGATTCACGTCATCCGTCAGGTTGCGGCCGAACACCTGGATCGAGAAGCCCCATGGCAGGGCGTAGCCGATCTTGGCGTTGAGCAGCGTGCGCGACGGCACGCGACCCTCCGGGTCGTTGTTGGCGTAGCTGTCGATGTCACCCACGTAATTCACGGAGACCTGCCCGCTGACGCCCTTCCAGTCCGTCAGCGTCAGCCCCACCGACCCGCTCTCATCCGGAGACAGCGGAAAGCGGTTGTCAGCGTAGTTCTCGCCGCTGTTCACGAAGCGGTCGAACTCCGAGCGCAGCAATCCGAGGCTGGCGAACAGCTCCAGCTTGTACGGCAACTGGACCAGCGACTCGACCTCGAGGCCGTACTGGTGGGATTCGCCGGCGTTCTCGGTCGTGGTGTAGAAGCTGGTCTCCTCGCCTATGGTGACCTGCTGGTCCTCCCATTCGGTGTAGAACAGGTTCGCGTTCACCGACAGCGCGCCATCAAGCCACTGGTTGCGCAGCGCGAGTTCGGTGGTCCTGGTGTATTCGGGATCGAACTGGCTCAACTCGCCCCCAAAGAAGGTGACGCTGGTGCCGCCGGAGCGGTAGCCCTGCTGGTACTGCACGCCCACGGAGTGCGTGGGCAGGTACTGCCAGGTCAGCCCGACCTTGGGGAGAAAGTCGGTGAATGTCTCGTCGCCGCTCACGTCGTAGTCGGGCGGCACGAAATCGGGCTGCGCCTGGGACAGCAGATCGGACACCGCATCCGGCAGCGGCACACCGATGTCGAAGGGCAGGCCGGGGATCGGGGCGGTCAGGGTGTATTCCAGTTCGGCGACATCCCTGCGCTGGTCGTGCTCGCGATTGAGGCGTCCACCCAGCGTCACGGTCCAGTCGTCCAGCAGCGTCCAGTCGAGCTCGGCGAACAGCGCCGAGGTTTCGGCCTGCCGATCGCTGCTCTGGATCCCGCTGAGCAGCACCACACCGCCCGCGGCCGGAATGCCCTCACCCGTGGTCGCTTCGTAGCGGTCTTCGTCGGAGAAATAGGCGCCAATCACGGCCTTGACCGTGTCGAAGCGCATCTGCAGCCGGAGCTCCTGGCTGAAGGTTTCCGTGGTTCGATCAAAGGTCGTGGTGCCGCCATCCTCCTCGGTCCGGTCGTAGCCCCACTCGCGGTCATCCACGCTGTCGACGAAGCCGGTGACCGACTCCAGCGTCAACCAGGCGCCCAGCGGCAGGCTCTGCTCCCAGGTGTACACATCGGTGGTGAACACACCGATGAAGCGCTCATCCGCGGTGGCGGTGCGCTCCTCATTGGTGCTGTCGAAAATGTTGTCACCGAATTCGTTGTCGGAGGCGCTGTAGGAGATCAGGCTGCGGTAACCCGGCAGCCAGTCAGACAGCGGGAGCCATTCGAGTTTGGCGCGGACGTTCTCGATGGCGGCACGGTCGGCATCGTCCTCCATCCGCGTGACGTTGTAGATGTCCCCGCGGGCGTAGCTGTCCTGCGCGGCAATGCGAAAGCGCAGGCCGTCGGTGATCGGCCCGCCACCAGCCACCGCGTAGTCATGCCCGTCGCGGGAGAAGCGCGAGGCTCGCGCGCGCAGGTCCCATTCGGGCGTCGGATCACGCGTCGTCAGCGTCAGCGCGCCGGCGATGCTGTTGCGGCCGAAGGTCGTCGACTGCGGACCGCGCAACACCTCCACCTGCTCAACATCCCAGACCGACAGCGGCCCGCCGTAGATGCCTGTCTGCCCGGGCAGCGCCACGCCGTCCAGGTAGACGCTGATCGTGTCACCCTCGCCGCCGATGCCGTCGTTCGGTACTCCGCGAATCGAAATCTCGCGGTCGCTGTTGCCGATCACCACGTTGGCGATCTGGGACACGACTTCCTGCAGGTTGGAATCGCTGCCGGCATCGATGGCCTCGCCGGTGATCAGGCCGACGCTGGTGCGGGACTCCGCCAGTGTCCGTCCCAGCTTGTCGCCGCTGACGACCAGCGTGCCGAGATTCAGCGTCGACCCGGACTGTTGTTCCGGCTCCGGCGCACGCTCATCGCCCTCGCCGGTGTCCACCGGAATCGTGTCAACAATCAGTTCCGACTCCGGATCGTCCGACGGCTCCGCTGATTGGGCCACCGCGACGCCCGACCACGCCGCAAGCACCGTCAACACGACAGCGGCCGCCGGAAGCCGACGGTTGCCGACGTTGTCCTGCCATACCACGTTGGAATTCACTCTCTCTCTCCCCGATCGGGTGCGACCTGAAGGGCCGGGCCACGGGGCTCCAGCACGTCCGGAACCCTCCTGCCTCGGTTTCAGGGGCGGCGACATTAATGCACTTGGTTCTTATTTGCACTACTATTTTGCTAAACGCTCACCTTACCAACTTGCCAGCGTCTTTTCCGCGCCAGGAACCGGTTTCCGCAATGCCATCACCCCTACTCGCCGGACGATCAGGTCGGCTCGTACTCTGCTGCCTGGCCGCCATGAGCGTCCGGGTCGCCGCACAGACACCCGCACCCTACGAGGACACGATCCAGGTCGAATCGGACGACGAGGCAGTGGAGCTCGCCCCCGTCGCGGTCGAGGGACAACGCGTGCAGGCACCCCGCTACCAGGAGCCGGACGCTACCAGCGCAACCAAGACCGACACCCCGATCATCGAGACTCCGCAGTCGATCTCCGTGATCAGCGCGGATCAGCTCCGCGACCTCGGCGCGTTGACGCTGCAGGACGCCCTGCGCTATTCCGCCGGGATTCACGCCGATGCCTATGGCCTGGATTCCCGCACCGACTCGGCCATCGTCCGCGGTACGGCCTTCGTGCAATACCAGGACGGGCTGCGCAGCCTGTTCGGTTCCTACAACAACGTTCGCACCGATCCGTACGCCCTGGACAGCATCGAGATCGTCCGCGGACCGTCCTCCGTGCTCTACGGCCAGGGCACCAGCGGCGGCATGATCAACGTCAACAGCAAGCGGCCGCGAACCGAGGCCGCTCACGAATTGCGCGCCGAATACGGCGACTATCAGCGTCGCCAGTACGCCGCGGACTTCACCGGCCCGATCACGTCGGATGGCAGCCTGGCGTACCGAATCGTCGGGCTGCACCGGAACTCGGCCATGCAGGTCGACTACGTGCAGGACAATCGCGAGTTCATCGCACCGTCGCTGACCTGGCGACCGTCCGGCTGGTTCGAGTGGACCCTGCTCGGCAATGTCCAGAAAGACCGCAGTGGTTCGTCCACGGCGTTCCTGCCCCGGGAGGGCACGATCCAGGACAATCCCAACGGCCGGATCCCGACCAACCGTTTCGTCAGCGAACCGGAATTCGATCGCTACCACACCGACCAGGATGCGGTGACATCACTGCTGAAAATCGGCCTCGGCACCCGGTGGACGCTTTCCCAGAACGCCCGCTACATGGAAAGCGAGTCCGACTATCGGACCATGTACCCGAACATCTACACCGGCGACCCCTACCTGCTGAATCCGTTTCGCCGGGATTCCGTGCTGCGCATCACCTACGTGACTGACGCCCGCGTCCGCGCCATCACCTCCGATCACCGCCTGACCGGCAATGTGTCCACCGGCTTCATCGACCACGAGTTGCTGATCGGCGTGGACGCGACCAAGGTGACCACCCGTCAGAACGAGGGCACGCTCGACACCTTTCAGATCATCAGACAAGGTCTGTTTGATCTCTACGAGCCTGAATACGGGAACTTCATCGTCCCGGAAGCCGAGGCACGGCCCGATCTCGTGACTCGGCAGACCGGCTACTACATTCAGAATCAGATGACATTCGGCGAGCACCTGATCGCACTGGTGGGATGGCGACGGGACGAGGCGCGATCCGAGGAAGCCGGCGGCCCGGCCCAGGAGGACGAGGCGGAATCCCGGCGCGCCGGGCTGCTGTATCGCTTCGATGCCGGTTTCTCGCCCTACGTGAGCTACTCGGAATCCTTCAACCCGGTGGCGCAGCTCAACATGGAAGACGATCCGTTCAAGCCCATCCGCGGTGAGCAGTGGGAAGCCGGGATCAAGTATCAGCCGCCATCGTTTCCGGCCCTGATCACCGCCAGCGTGTTCGAGATCAACGAGGAGAATCGCCTGGCGCCCGGCCCTGACCCCAGCGTGCAGGTCCAGCTCGGCACCGCGGAGATCAAGGGCGCCGAACTGGAGGCCGGCATGACCTGGCCGAACGTGCTCGACGTGATGCTGGCCTACACCTATCTCGACGGATTCAGCGATGCCGGCGAAAACGCCGACGAAGGTGCCCGGATCAAGGCGCTGGCGGCGACGCCCGAAGAAGTCGCCTCGCTGTGGACCCGCTTCCACTTCGGCGCCATCGGCCTGCCCGGCCTGTCGATCGGTGCGGGCATCCGATACACCAGCGCGATTCCCGACGAAAGCGAGACCGTCGAAGTCCCGTCGACCACGTTGTACGACGCCATGATCGCCTACGACTACCGGAACTGGCGTCTCGCCGTGAACGGCAGCAATCTGGAAGACGAGACCGTTGTCTCCGCCTGCCTGGAGCGCGGCGACTGTTTCTACGGTCCGCGCCGCAACGTCGTCGGCAGCCTGACCGTTCGCTTCTGATGCGCCTGGGCGCGCTCAAGTGGACCATCGGGGTGCGGCTTGACTCGCTAACCCGGGGAAAACACCCATCACCCGTGAGGAGACAACGATGAACGAAATCATCCAGAGCGGCCTGCTGGTATGCCTCGCCGTGCTTGTGGCCGCAAACGCGATCAACCTGCGGAAACTGGAGGCACGGGTGAAGACGCTGGAGTCGCGCAACGCCCCACCATGATCCGGCGAAAGCGCCTGTGGGCGCTCGCCGTGGCGGCCACACTGTTACTCAGACCGGACACCTCGCCGAGAGTTGAACCGGTGGTGGTTTCCACCACGGGCAGTGACCGAATGCCCGGCGTTCCGGCGTCCGGCCGGACCCGACCCGCACTATCGGCTGACAGTCTCCCGGCATCACCCCATCCAGAACGCTGAACTCATCGCGTAGCCGAAGGCGCAGCACGACTTGTGAAGCCATACATCAACCAGCCGCACCCCTCACTAGATAATTAATGCGAATCATTCTCATTGACTTTATTGATTCTCGAAGCTAGCCTGCGCCTTCCTGTTTTCCATGACGCGAAGGACATTCGATGCGCCAGCACGCCGTTCTCACCCTGCTCGGAGCCACCCTTTTTGGATTGAGCGCCTGCGGGGGCGGCAGCGGCGGCGGGTCCGACAACCCTGACCCGTCCGCGACCACCGTGCAGGTGGCCGTGGCTCCCAGTGGCGAATCCGGCAGTGTCGGCCAGGCGACGGTCCTGCTGCTGCGTGACAGCGGCGCCGTCACGAACAAGGCCAGCCTGGACCAGTACGAGGTCATCTCGGTCGCGACCACGCGCAATAACGGGTTCTACCGCTTCGAGATCAGCGACGGTGCGCTGGATCAGTACGTGATCGTGGTGCAGAACATCCACGACGCCCGTTATCAGGTGAACGGCCGGATCGAGCTGATCCGGGCCCTCGGCGATCTGACCGATGACACCACCTCAGTCAATGTCACCCCGGTCTCCACGCTGGTCTTCCACGCTGCGGCATCGCTGGACGCCGTGACGCTGGAAACCAGCTTGGCGGACATCCTGGCGGACCTGGGCGCCGACGCCGCCGACAGCCCGACGGCCAACCTGCCGCTGCTTTCGGCGTTCTCACTCGTGGAATACTTCCCGTCGCTGATCGCGGACATCGCCGCCGCTCCGGACCAGTTGTCGGCCACGCTGGCCGCGCTGGACCTCACCACCCTGCCGGAAAGCCGCCAGACCGAAGCCACGCTGCGTCGTGACGTGGCACAGGCGATCATCGCGGCCGCGCAGGACGCCGGCACCACCGACCTCGCCAGCGAGGCGAACCGCATCGAACTGGCTGCCCGCATCGCCAATCTGCTGGACGCGGCCGGAACGGCCTACACGGACAGCTACGTTGACGCGCTCGCCGCAGCGGCGATCCAGGCCAACGCGGGCGGCAGCGTGGGCGCCGATTCCGGCGCGACGAACGTGCTGCGGTATCTGATCAACACCTACGGCCTGGGCGATTCGCTGACCGACGAGGCACCTGGCGCCGAGACCGTCGCGGCCATCGAGGCCGATCCGAACATCGCGACGCTGGTCGCCAGCGGCCAGGCCGTGCAGGTCAGCGTGCCGCTACTGGACAACGAATTGCTCGGCTCCGACGAGGATGCCCGCCGCCGGTACTACTACAGTTCGAACGCCTCGCCTATCAACACGGTCCAGGTGCTGTTCGAAGGCGTGACGGACGCCAATATCACCGATGAACTGCAAGTCGCGCTGGCGGAAGCCAATGTCCGCGCCGCCCGAATCGACGAGGCCAATTTCATTGCCGCCACGCAGGTC
>NZ_CAXFCL010000188.1:0-10071 GCF_964000955.1 uncultured Abyssibacter sp. | reverse complement strand
TTGGCGAGGAGGATCGCGCCCCGACACCCGATGAGCTGGACGCGATGCGCGCCCTGGTGCGGCAGGCCATGGAAGACGGCGCCACCGGACTGTCCAGCGCACTGATCTACCCGCCCGGCATCTACGCCAGCGATGACGAGATCGTGGCGCTGGCCAAGGTGGTCGCCGAATACGGCGGCGCCTATTCCACGCACATGCGCAACGAAAGCCACCACCTGCTGGAGGCCATCGATCAGAGCATCGCCATCGGCCAGCGCGCGGGCGTGCCGGTGCACGTCTATCACCTCAAGGCCGCCGGGGCGAAGAACTGGCCCCTGATGCGCGACGCGCTGAAGCGGATCAACGCGGCGCGCGATCAGGGCATCGAGGTGACGGCGGACATCTACCCCTACATCCGCGTCGGTCTCGGGCTCGCCGCACTGGTACCGCCGCAGTACTACGCGAACGGCGTCGAGGCCCTGCAACAGCGGCTGTCCGACCCCGACCTGCGGCGCCAGATCCGCGCCGAGATGGAAGCCGGCGACACCAGCTTCGAGAACTACTACGACCACACCGGCCAGAACTGGGACAAGGTGCTGATCATCTACGCCGGCAACGCCGCGGACCCGTCCGTGGCCGGCGAATCAGTCGGCGAGGCCGCCAGCACGCGCGGCATCGATGTCTGGACCCTGTTCTTCGATCTGGTCCAGGCCGGCGGCGTGGTCGTCACCCCCGAGGTACTCGACGAGGCGCAGAAGGTCGAGGCGCTCAAGGAGCGCTGGGTGATGATCGAAACCGACATGTCGCCGGTGAACCCGGAGACCGCGCAAAGCTCGCATCCGCGGGCCTTCGGCGCCTTCCCCCGCGTGCTGGCGAAATACGTGCGCGAGGACGGCATCATTCCGCTGGAAGAGGCCATCCGGCGCATGACCTGGATGCCCGCCCGCATGCTCGGCCTGCCCGATCGCGGGCTGATCGCCGAAGGCATGGCCGCCGACCTCGCCCTGTTCGATCCCGAGCGGATTCAGGACAAGGCGACCTTCGAGGATCCGCTGCAGTTCTCCGAAGGCATCGATTGGCTGTGGGTCAACGGCACCGCCGCCATCGCCGACGGCCAGCTCACCGGCGCCCGCCCCGGCCGCGTACTGCGCCGCCCCGTTCTCAAGGCCGCCGCCCGATAGCGGCGGCATTCGACTTCATGATTCGACGGAGTTTGTCCATGTTCCTGTCATCCGCTCGCGGCCTGCGTCCGCTCGCCGCCACGCTGGTCGCGCTGCTGGCCACCGCCTGCCAGACCACCCCGCCCGCACCGACCACCGCGCCCATCGTCAAAGACCACCGCGGCGAACTCGTCTCCGTCGAACTCGTGCGCACGGTGCCGCGAGACGAAGGCGTGCAGGCGGCAAATGAATTCCACTACAGCGAGCAGCTCGGCGAGCCGGCCTGCGGCGTCAAGATATACCGCCTGCTGTTCAAGACCGTGGGCGTGAAAGGCGAACCGGAACAGACCTCCGGCGCCATGGTCGTGCCCGACGGCTGCCCCGCCCCTTACACGGTGATGGGCCTGGCTCCCGGCACCCGCGTCAAGGCCGGTGACCAGACCGCCGATCGCGTGAAGACCTTCTTCGCCGGCTACGGCTACGTGATCGTCATGGTCGACTACCTCGGCCTCGGCGCCTCGGACTACCCGTATCACCCGTACCTGCACGCCGATTCCGAAGCCACGGCCATGATCGACGGCCTGCGCGCCGCGAAGGCCGCCATCGCCCAGGAAGGCATTCCGGTCGCCGGCCCGATGGTGCTCACCGGCGCCTCACAGGGCGGCCACTCGGTGCTCGCCACCCAGCGCGCCATCGAGGCCGACTACGCCGACGAATTCCAGATCGCCGCCGTCATGGCCAGCAGCGGCCCCTACTCCATGACCGACACCTTCCTCGACGGCTGGCAAGGCCTGACCACCGCCGGCCCCAACCCGCTGGCGTCGATCCTGTTCTCCTACACCCTCTACAGCTACCAGCAGGTGTACGGGAATCTCTACGACAGCCCGACCGAGGTCTGGCAGGCGCCCTACAGCGACATGGTGGATGACTACTTCCCCGGCCCGCTCAACCTGATCAAGCTGTGGCAATCCGGCGAATTCCCGCCGATCCAGAACCTGGCAACCCTGCGCGAGCCGGCCTTCGTCGACGCCGTCGCCAGCGACCCGGACCACCCGTTCCGCCAGAACCTCGCCGCCAACGACCTGCTGGACTGGACGCCCAAGGCCCCGCTGCTGCTCTGCGGCTCCAGCGGCGACGCCGTCGTCGACTTCAAGAACTCCGAAACCGCCTACAAGACCTTCAAGGCCGCCGGCGCCAACGTCACCCTGCTCGACACCAAGCCCTTCCTGCCCGAAGGCCTGAACGGCTTCCAGCACCACGCCGCCGGTGGCGGTACGGCCTGCACGATCGCGGCATTGAAATCAGCGTTCGGGCCGGTGAGGCAGGCGGTGCTGGCGGCTGCGGGCGCCACCGCCACGCCTTAGTCCCTGCCAACATCAAGCTAGAGAATGATCGGAATGCTCTGCTCAGGACATCACGACACAATGGCTAAATTTGCACGCTCATTGCACTCGGCCTGAACCAGGTTGGTTTTTTCAATTTTATTCCCAACTTGCCAACACTAAGCCGCATGATCGCTACGGTGAGCGCTACGCTTTAACAGGCTTTCCGCGGGGATTGAGAAAGTCTCGTGCAATCCCTCGATCATGCGGAGTGTCAGGGGCCGTTTCCGAGCCAGAATCTCGTAGACCCGATTCTTGCGCCCAATGACCGGAACGAGATCTTCCACGGTCAGGCCCTGCTGCTCCATTCGGAACTTGATGGCCTCGACCGGATCGGGGAAATCCATCGGGTAGTGCTCCCGTTCGTAGGCTTCAACCAGCGTTACAAGCACATCCAGCCGATCCCCTTCGGGCGAGCCGGCCTCCGCGGCCATGAGGCCTTCGATTTCCTTCAGGGTTGCCTGGTAGTCAGCTTCTGTTTTGACGGGACGAATTTCCATAGGACACCTCAAATTGTCTGTGCATCAATTTGGTCGTACTGCTTGTGTGTTCCGATGAAGCGGATATAAACGACGCGGTACGCGTAATTGATCCAAACCACCACCCGATATTTGTTGCCAGCGATGTTGAAGACGGCACGGCCATTTCGCAGGATGCTGGCGCTTGAGAACTGGGCTTTCACCTCATTCGGAGTAGACCAGTCAGCCTTCAAGGTTTCCCGATACCAGGCCATTCCCGGCGCGATGGAATCCGCGTAAGACGGCGAGCTTTCCCAGAAATTTCTCAGCGTCGACAGAGCGATGATGCGCATGGCTGAATGGTAGTCCCATTTTGGGACTCGAACAACTGAAGCCCACCAGTTTCATCGCAGTTGTCCCTTGAACCCAAGCCAGCGAGCCCATGCGTTCAAACAAGCCGAAGAAGCTACCGCGGCACAACTCCAAGCCGCCGCGCCGAATCCTGCTGCGTCTGCTGTAACGATTCCGTCAGCCATTGCACGAATCGATCGGCTCTCGCATCGGTCCCGGCGGGCTCTCGTGCCAGCACGCGGTGCGATGCGCTGGACACCAGGTCGGCGTCCACGGCGGCCACGAGTTCTCCGGATTCGAGCAGTCGCTGGACGCTGACGATGCGTCCGAGCGCGATACCCTCTCCGTAGATGGCGGTCTGGTAGGCCAGTGACGCGAGGTTGAACCGGCGTTCGGCGATGACGTTCACACCGGGCACGGGGCCGCGAACGGCCATCCATTCCTGCCACTCGTTGGCGATGCTGCCGAACGGTTCGGGCCAGGCGGCGCTGTCGTGCAGCAGTTCGACATCCACCAGTGTGTCGCCGGCTTCATCCAGGCGACGCCGCAGCTCGGGTGAGCAGACGGGCAGCGTGTATTCCTGGACCCGGGCAAGTTCGTGCACGCCCTCGACGGCGGTATGGCCGTAGTCGATGAGCACATCGACGCCCTCGGCGTCCATCCAGGCGACGCTGGGGGTGGTCATTTCGGCTCGAACCTGGAGTTCGACATCCGGATATTCGCGGTAGAAGCCACGCAGGTTGGGCATCAGCCATTCGGTGGCGACCGAAGGCGAACAGCTCACGACCAGAGCACGGCGTTCCAGCCGCTGGATCTGGGTCAGGGCCGATTGCAGCGACGCGGAGACGTCGTCCATGGATCTGGCGAGCAAGCCCCCGGAGGCCGTGAGGCGCACGCCGGTGTGCTCGCGGGTGAACAGGTTCACGCCCAGCCGCTGTTCCAGCCGCAGAACCCGCTGGCTGACAGCGCCCTGGGTCACGTGCAGCTGCGCGGCGGCGGCGGTGATGCTGCCGAGGCGGGCAACGGCGCGAAAAATCCACAGGTCGGACATGAGCTGGGCGTCCACGCGCGTGGCGCGGCGGCGTTCCCCATCGGAGATATTCAAGGCTGCGGGTCGGGCTTCAATGGCATCCGGAAACGATACAACGCCTGGGCGTGCGGACGAATTCCGAGATAACACCGATGGCAGGCCGCGACGGCTGCTGCAGGGTCTCGCGGCATGACTGCATCCACATTTCGATTTCCTTCCGCCCTGCTGCTCTCGGCCACGCTGGCCGGCCTCGCGGCCTGTCACCGCACGCCGGAGCCAGCCTACGATCTGGTGATCCGCAACGCCCGGATCATCGATGGCAGCGGCCAGCCTGGCTTTGCCGGCGCGCTGGCGGTTAAGGGGGATCGCATCGCCGCGCTGGGTCCGACCGTCGACGGCGCGGGCCGGACCGAAGTCGACGCCCGCGGACTGGTGCTGGCACCTGGTTTCATCAACATGCTGAGCTGGTCCACCGAATCGCTGCTGGCGGACGGTCGCGGCATGAGCGAGCTGCGCCAGGGCGTGACCTTGCAGGTCATGGGCGAAGGCTGGTCCATGGGGCCGTTGACGCCGGAGATGGAAGCCGAGATGCGGCCGGATTTCGCCGCCGAACTGGGCGATGCCCCCCTGCCCTGGACGACGCTGGACGAGTACCTGAGCTTCGTCGCAAACCATGGTGTTACGCAGAACATCGCGTCCTTTGTTGGCGCGACCACGGTGCGGCTGCACACACTCGGCCGCGGCAACCTGCAGCCGAGCGATGAGCAGCTACGGGCGATGCGGCGGCTCGTGCGCGATGCGATGGAAGACGGCGCGCTGGGCGTGGCTTCGGCACTGATCTACGTGCCCTCGACCTTCGCGACCACGGAGGAACTGGTCGCGCTGGCCGAGACCGCCGGAGCCTGCGGCGGGATTTACGTCACCCACATGCGCAGCGAAACGGACCAGATTCTGGAGGCGGTGGACGAAACGCTGACCATTGCCCGTCGCAGTGGCACGCCCACGGAGATCTATCACCTCAAGATGGGCGGCCAGGCCAACTGGGACAAGCTGGACGAGGTGGTCGGGCGCATCGAGGCCGCCCGCGCCGACGGGCTGCGCATCACCACAGACATGTATCCCTACGTGGCCTCGGCAACCGGGCTGGATGCGGCGATGCCGCCCTGGGTGCAGGAAGGCGGTGTGGACGCCTGGATCGAACGGCTCGGGAACCCGGAGATCCGCGCCCGCGTGGCCGCCGAAATGCAGGCCGAAACCAACGACTGGGAGAACCTTTATCGCGTGGTCGGCGGCGCCGAGAACATGCTGCTGGCCGCCTTCGAAAACCCGGACCTGCAACCGCTGGTGGGCAAGACCCTGGCGGAGGTCGCCGAGGCGCGCGGCACCTCGCCGGAAGAGACCGCGATGGACCTGGTCATCGAGGATGGTTCGCGGGTCGGCGTAGCCTACTTCGCGATGTCCGAAGCCAACACCCGGGCTCAGCTCAAGTTGCCGTACATGAGCTTCGGGTCGGACAGCCCGGCCGTCGCGGCGGAGGGTGATTTTCTCAAGTACAACCCGCATCCGCGCGCCTACGGAACCTTCGCGCGTGTGCTGGGGCATTACGTGCGCGACGAGCAGGTGATGTCGCTGACCGAGGCCGTGCGAAAGATGACCTCGCAGCCGGCCGACCACCTCGGCCTGCTCGATCGTGGCCGGTTGCAGCCGGGCGCCCATGCGGATCTGGTGCTGTTCGACCCGGCCACCATCACGGACCACGCGACGTTCGCCGAGCCCCATCAGTACGCCACCGGCGTATCCGATGTCTGGGTCAACGGGACGCGGGTGCTCGCGGACGGCCAGCCCACCGAGGCCCGCCCCGGTCGGGTGGTGCGCGGTCGTGGCTGGAGCGATGCCCCGGCTGGCGGCTGCCGGACCAGTCCCGCCGAGTGGACCTGGCCGGGGCAGCCGGAACCCCAGGCCGGCTAAGCCATGCGCCACCGGGCCCAGCGCCCTGTTCGACATCAACGGAGTGATTGATGACAGTCTTTTCCGGCCGGATCGTGAAGGCCTATGTGATCCCCGCCGCGGTGTTCCAGTCGGTCAACATCGGTGGCGGTTACGCGACCGGCCGGGAGCTCGTGGAGTTCTTCACCCAGTACGGGCCCGTCGGCGGCGTCATCGCGCTGGTGCTGGCAACGGTGCTGCTGGGCATCATCCTCGCGGGCACCTACGAGTTCGCCCGCGTGTTCCAGGCCTACGACTACCGCAGCTTCTTCCGCCACCTGATCGGTCCGTTCTGGCGCGTGTTCGAAGTGCTGTACCTGACCACCGCCATGGTCGCCCTCGCCGTGGTCGCCTCGGCATCCGGCAAGATCACCGCGGACATCTTCAAGATTCCCGAGTCCGTCGGAATCGTCGGAATGGTCGTGTTGGTCGGCCTGCTCAGTTTTTTCGGTCGAACGCTGATCAAGCGCGTGCTGACGCTCTGGTCCGCGGTGCTCTACGCGGTGCTGGCCCTGTACGTGGTGCTCATGGCGCTGCAGCACGCGCCCGAGATCGCCAATACCCTCGCCTCCGGCGACATCCTGCCCGGATGGATGCTGGGCGGCGCGACCTACGCCTGGTTCAGCGCCGCGGCCATACCCAGCGTGCTGTTCGCGCTGCGGGACATCCAGACGCGGCACGAGGCGGTGGTCTCCGGATTTTGCAGCGCCCTGTTCTTCATCGCGCCCGCATTCCTGTTTCACCTGTCCTTTCTGGCGATCTACCCCGCCGTCATCTCCGCCGAACTGCCGGTCTACGAAACGATGGCGCTGCTGGCGATGCCGGCGCTGGTCTCGATCTACACCATCGTGCTGTTCGGCACGCTGGTGGAAACCAGCGCGGGGATCGCGCAGGCGGTCAATGAACGCATCGACGGCGCGCTGATCGAGTCCCGCGGCACGCCGGCCACGCGCAGGACCCACCTCGCCGTCGGGGCACTGGGGCTGACGCTGTGCATCCTGCTGTCACAGTTCGGCATCGTCGCCCTGGTCGCCAAGGGCTACGCCCTGCTCTCCTGGGGATTCCTGCTGGTCTACATCGCGCCGCTGTTCACGATCGGCATCGTCAAGATGCGCGGGCGCGCACCACGAACAGGCGACGCGGGCTGACGGGCTGACCTACGACGCAGCCGGCGTTCACCCGTTCATCACGGGCGATCGTGAGCGCCGGCTGGCATGGTTCGCACATGCTGGCTCTTTTTTCCCAATCAGTAGTGAATCCGTCGACATCCAGTAGTTACACGGATGTCCGCATCCGGAGATCGGCGTGGACTAGTAGGCACGGTGCAAACCCATCGCATCCGCAGCTCAAACACGGTGGACACGTAATCATGCTTTCGACTCAGCTCCCGCCCCTGAATGCCCGTCTGGCCGGCAGTGCCCTGCTGGCTCTCGCCGCACTCGTCATCCCGTTTCACGCCTCCGCGCAAACGGAAACACCGGACTCCGAATCTTCAACCGAAGAGACGGACACGCCCGAGGCCGAGGACGACTCGGTCGACCTCGGAACCATGATCATCAGCGGCGAGAAGATCCAGCGCACCGCGCAGGAATCCACGACCTCCGCGAGCATCCACAACGCGGAAGATCTGGAGCGGAACGGCGACGAATCGCTGGGTGATCTGCTGCGCCGCGTGGCCAACGCGAACTTCAACGAGGAAGGGCGGGTCAGCATCCGCGGCATTTCGCAGAACGGCGCCGCCAACGGGTCGGGCGCCCCGCTGATCAGCGTGCAGGTTGACGGCGTGACCCTGGACCGGAACTCCCAGCAGTCGTCGGTCAGCACCCTGTTCGACGTGGAGCAGGTGGAAATCCTCCGCGGCGCCCAGTCAACGAGCCAGGGCCGCAACGCACTGGGCGGCGCCATGATCGTCCGGACCAAGGAACCCACCTGGGTCTGGGGCTCGGTGGTCCGGGCCGGCCTTGGATCTCGCAACGCCTTCGAACTCGGTTACGCCGGCGGCGGGCCAATCCTCGATTCGCTGGCGTTTCGCGTCTCCGGCCTCGTCAACAAGGATGACGGGTTCATCACGGACATCAACACCAATGATGACGAGTACGCGAAATCACGCACCGAGGTCGGCCGCTTCAAGCTGGCCTGGGCGCCGCTGGGCATTCCGGGGCTGACCAGCCGCCTGGGGATCAGCAAGTCGAAATTTCAGGGAAAACGCGTCTACAACATGGAACCGGGCGAGGCAGCCAGCGACCCGGCGTTTTACCGGACCAGCTCGGCCAACGACCCGGCGTACAACGACGTGGACAGCCGCACGGCGTCCTGGGAAACGGTATATGACCTGGGCGACCTCCAGTTCACCGCGGTCACCGGCTGGATGAAGTCGGCGCAGGACTACCTGCTCGACTACGACGGTCTGGACTACGACGACGGCGCCCTGGACACCGCCTACCGCGGTGAGAACTGGACCCAGGAACTCCGGGTGAACCTGAGCTCCCCGGAGGTCTACAGCGGCGTGATCGGGGTTTACGGCGGCCGATTCGACACGTCCACCCTGATCGAGGCGGAGGGCGTTCCCTATGTGGAGAATCCGCCGATCTTCGCGGACTACGAGCAGGAGCTCGTTCAGGAAGCGGAAAACATCGCGATCTTCACGGAGTTCGATATCGAGCTGCCCTATTCGCTGACCGCCACCCTCGGCCTGCGCTACGACCGCGAGGAACTGGATTCACGCGACCGCTTCCTCACGACGGCGGCGACCTCCGGTGGCCTGGACGTGCTGCCGCTCGTCCTGGCAACGGGGCAGACGCCCGACACCGACGGCTTCCAGGGCGGCAAGACGACCTACGACGCCATCCTGCCCAAGGCTGGGCTGCGGGCCGCGCTGTCGGACCAGTGGTCGGTGTTCATGACCTACAACGAGGCGTATCGGGCCGGCGGCGTTGATGTCGACACGGAAAGCGGCAATGCCGTCGAATTCGATCCCGAGTACACCAGGAACTACGAGATCGGCGCGCGCGGCCAGTTGCGCGAGCTGGGCATCGATTTCTCCGCCAACATCTACTACATCGACTGGGAGGACCAGCAGGTTCCGGTTCTCGCCGGCAATTTCTTCATCACGCAGAACGCCGCCAACTCCCGGCTGTACGGGGCCGAGACCAGCGTCAGCTGGGAGGCCACCGATGCCTTCACCTTCGATCTCACCGCCGGCTACGCCGACACCAAGTTCCTGGAGTTCGAACAGAACGGCGAGGACTTCTCGGGCAACCAGTTCGTGTTCGCGCCTGAGTACACCGGTGCCGTCGGCGTGACCTGGACGCCGACGGAGAGCTTCACCGGCACGATGTCCTACTCGCATCAGAGCATGACGTTCACCCAGCCCGACAACCTGGATTCGGAACGCGGTGACGAACGCCAGTTGCTCGACGGCCGGCTGGCCTGGAAACGTGGCCACTGGCAGCTCTCGCTGGTCGGCAAGAACCTGCTGGACGAGGACTACGTGACCTACTCCTTCCAGTACCCGAACGGCGTGCCCGCCGACTCCGGCGCCCGTGGCTACGCGACCTACGGCCGCCCGCGGACGGTGTTCGGCTTCGTCGAGTGGTTCCTTTAGGGAAGCACTGAGTTATTCACGCCACCAAGACGGAGCCGGTTTTCGCGCAAGCCCAGGCGGAGTGAGCGCCGCTTGGTTATTCCAAGTCAGCGAACAACAACGCAGGATTGCGGGAAAACCG
>NZ_CAXFCL010000187.1:0-1601 GCF_964000955.1 uncultured Abyssibacter sp. | reverse complement strand
TGAGGGTCAGGCGATGGCCGCCTGACTCAAACCTATGAGCCTCCGGGATTCCCGGGGCGGTTCACTTCTCAGCGACGGCAGCCGACCTGCCTTGTCGCGCCACCATGCGGGGGCGATTATGGGGTGCTCTGTTTCTGAATGATTGGGTAGCTTGACCGCGAGTCAACGGCAGGCCGATCTGTCCGTCACGACGGATCAGACAGCCGAAAACGAGCTCAGGGTCGAACGCAACTGCGCGGCGCCGATCACTTCCGGCTCGTTGGCGAGTTCATGCAGGGCGTCATCGGCCAGCAGGTGGTCGAGTCGTGCGACGTGTTCGTCGATGGCGTTGATGTAGGGGTTGTCGCCGTTGAAGTGGGCGTTCAGGTAGCGGTAGCAGCCTTCGAAATAGCCGTCGAGCCGGTCTTTCCAGACCATGCGGTTGAAGTCCGGCGTCTTGCGCATCAAGTCGTCGGCCGAGCTGTAGACCGGTTTCGGTCGGCCCGGTCGTGCCTCGCCGGCCAGGCCGCAGATGGTGAACTCGCGATAGAGGTGGTGCCAGCACTTCTCCAGGTAGCAGGCGTCGGCCATCTGCGCGAGCAGGTCCACGGTGCCGAGGAAGAAGCCCAGATGCCGGTCGCGCGGATCGGAGACGCGGATCTTGTCCAGGGCGATCTCGTAGCCGGTGAAGTGGACGATCTGGCGAGAAACGTCGGCGTATTTCTCCAGCCGCGTGCCCTGCAGGAAATCGCTGATGAAGGCGCCGCTGCGGGCGACGTGACAAAGCGTGAATTCGGCGCCGTTGCGGTGGCCGACATCGCGGTCGGAGCGCACGTAACCGGCGTCGTGGAACAGCGCGATGATCACGCCGAGCATCGCGCGCTCGGCGCCGAGCTGCTCGGCCGGCGGGACGGTTTTCTCGTAGCCGTCGATCAGGCGTGCGAACGCCAGCGTGGCATCCAGGCTGTGTCGGGCGTCGTGATACCAGGTGTCGCAGCCCTTGAAACCCGGTAGCAGGCCGGCGAACAGCTTGCCGAAGGTTTCGAACGCCCGGGCAATGAGATCGACATCGATGTCGGTGAACCGACCGGTGAGCAAATCGATGACGGCTGCTTCTACAGCTTTGGGGTCGGCCAGATGAACCGTGCCGGTGACGTCGTAATGTGCCTGTCGATCCATCGCGAGAACCTCCGCGTTCCGTCTTGACTTCACAGCCAATTCACGCGCTTTTCCGGATGGTAGACCGCCGATTCCTCCGCAGCCACATTCGAGCGTGACCGCGTTCTCAGTTCGCGCGCAGGCCGCAGATCACGGGCGTGTGGTCGGAGGGTCGCTCCCAGCGGCGCGGTTCGATGTCGATCGCGAAACTGTCGAAGCGCTGGACCAGCGGCGCACTGATCAGGTGGTGGTCGATGCGCAGGCCATGGCCGCGTCGGAACCCGCCCTGTCGATAATCCCACCAGGTGAAGCGTTGCTCCGGCGGCGCGGTACAGGTGAAGGCGTCGGTCAGGCCGGTGTCGAGCAGGGAGGCCAGCGCAGCGCGTTCGGCGTCGCTGCAAAGAATGTGACCCTCCCAGCGGTCGGGGTCGTGGGTGTCGTCAACCGTCGGCGCGATGTTGTAG
>NZ_CAXFCL010000186.1:0-4112 GCF_964000955.1 uncultured Abyssibacter sp. | reverse complement strand
GGTGACGACCTCAATTGCCTTTGGCGGCCTGTTGCTGGCGCCGTTCGCGAGTCTGCGCCAGGTCGCGGTGTTCGCGATCTTCGGTTTGTCCGGGGCCTACCTGACGGTCTTCTGCGTGCTGCCGCGCCTCCTGTCGGCTGACCGCATGGTGGCCGCTCCAGCCGCGTTGAGGCTGGCCGCGCGTGGTCTCGCGGGTCGGCAGCGCCGGCGGCGCTGGGCAGTGATCGGCCTGATGGTGCTGGTAGGCGCCGCGGTGCCGGGGCTCATGCAGTTGCAAAGTCGGGATGATCTGAGGGCCATGTATTTCTCGCCGCCGGATCTGATGGCTCAGGCGAGCCGGGTGCGCGCCATAGTCGGTGGCTTCGATGTCTCGCAGATGCTGATCGTGCGCGGCGAGGATCAGGAGGATGTGTTGACGGCGCTGGAGCGTCTGACTCCGGGGCTGGTCACGTTGCAGGCGCAAGGCGATCTGGAGACCTATCTGCACGCGGCGCGCGCCCTGCCGTCCATGCGGCGTCAGCAGGAGGCCCATCGACTGCTCGCCGAGACCGTTTACGCACCTGGTGCGGCGCTGGATCAGCTCGCGAGCGGGTTGAATGCGCCGGCGTCCTGGGCCGAAGCCCGGCGCGTGGCGTTTCATGCCAGCACTCCGCTGCGTTACGAAACCTGGCGAGAGGACATGGCCTCGACACCTTATCCCGGTCTGATCGAGCACTTGCCGGATGGTTGGGTCGGCCTGGTTCGTGTCGGCGGCGTTCGGGATGCATCGGCTGTCCGGGCGTGGGTGGACACGCAGCGGCAGGCTGGTGTGGATGTCGTCTGGCGAGACACCGTCGCCAGTGCGCAGCAGCGACTGGGCGCAGGCCGGGAGATGGCGGCCCGGGTGCTGCTGCTGGCAGCCGTGGTCGTGCTGATTGTCCTGGCCGTGCGCTACGGCATCCGAGGCGGCGCGACGGTCGCGCTGCCCTCCGCGCTGGCCGTGATCGGCACGCTGGGTCTGTGCGGCTGGCTGGGGTCGCCGTTTACGGTGTTTCGCCTGTTCGCGCTGTTGCTGGTCATCGGCCTGTCCATCGACTATGCCGTCTTCGCCCGGGAGGCGGGAGAGCATTCGACGGCGACGCTGCTGGCCATTCTGCTCTCGGCGCTGACGACCCTGCTTTCCTTCGGCCTGCTGGCGCTGAGCGCCACCCCGGCGCTGGCCGAATTCGGCGCGACCGTTGTCGTCGGCATCGTGCTCGGTCTGGGGTCGACGCTGTTGCTCTGGCGTGTTCGGTTATCCGGAGCGGCGCCGTAATGCGCGCGCGGCTCGCGGTGGTCACGCTGGTGAGCGCCTGGTTCTGCGGTTGCGCCGGGTGGCCGGTGGCCGCGCCCTGTCCCCCGGTGCTGCCGCCGCAACCGGTGACGGGCTGGAGCGGGTCGATGGCCGGAGCCGAGATCATCGAACTCACCCGGGCGGACGGAACCCGTCATCAGATGCTGGTGGTGAGCGACAGGAGCCCGCGGCGACTCATGCTGCGCGGTTTCAACCTGATCGGACTGGAGCTGTTCCGGCTGGAGTACACGGACGGTCAGCCGGATGTGGAATGGCTGGGTGACGCGACGCCGGGGCTGGATGCCCGGGTCCTGGTGTCCGATTACCAGTTCGTCCACTGGCCGGCGTCGTCGCTGGCCGCCCGACTCGACGGCAAGCGCTGGCGCCTGGATCAGGGGGATGCGCGGCGGACGCTTTATTGCCGGGATCAAAGGGTCACGGAGTTGCACCATGAGCCAGACGGCGTGGTGCGGTTGTTCAACGTCCAACTGGACTATAGGCTTGAAATCCGTCCGGTCTCGGCGGCGGTCGACGCCCGGCATGACGCGCACTGACCGCCGTGGCCGTGCCGCAAGACGTCATCACGTGACCAGATACTCGAATGCACGCTGACACCATCCCCGCCTTGCCATGCGCGGCCGAGCCCTTTCTTCCGCACGACGCGCCGATGGCGCTGATCGACCGGATCGTTGCCGTGTCGGAAGGACAACTGGAAGCGGCGGTGGACATCCATCCGGGCTGTCAGTTCGCGTCGGAGTCCGGCGTGCCGGTCTGGGTCGGGATCGAGTACATGGCACAGGGCATTGCCGCGTTTGGTGGTGTGCTGTCGCGACGGCGCGGCGAGCCGGTGAAGATCGGATTTCTGGTCAGTGCCCGGCGGGTGGCCTGTGCGATCGACATGTTCGAGTTCGGCGACCGGCTGCGGATCGACGTGCGGGAGGTCCACATGCCCGATGACGGGCTGGCGACCTTCGATTGCCGCGTGCTTCGCGGCGACGAGGAGTTGATGTCAGCGCGGATCAACGTCTTTCAGCCGGCGGACCCGATGAAATATCTTGCGGAAGAGGCATGACAACGACGAAGGAATCCATTCTGGTCACCGGCGCCAGCCGCGGAATCGGACGGGCAGCGGCCATTCGGCTGGCCGCGGACGGTTACGCGGTGGTCGTGAACTACCGGCGGCGCGAAGACGAGGCAAGGGCGGTGGTTGACGATATCCGCGCGGCTGGCGGACAGGCCCGGCTGCTGCCATTCGACGTCAGCGACCGCGCGGCGGCACGGGACGCGCTCACCGCCGATATCGAAGCCAACGGCGCCTACTACGGCGTGGTGCTCAGCGCCGGCGTGTCCAGCGACGGCGCGTTTCCGGCGCTGGGCGACGACGACTGGGATCGTGTCCTCGACACCAACCTGGGCGGGTTCTACAACGTCCTGCATCCGTTGATCATGCCGATGATCCGGCGCCGGGCTCCCGGTCGGATCGTGGCGCTGACCTCCGTCTCCGGCCTGATGGGGAACAGGGGGCAGGTGAACTACAGTGCATCCAAGGCCGGGATCATCGGCGCTGCCAAGGCGCTGGCCGTGGAGTTGGCTGGCCGCAAGATCACGGTCAACTGCGTGGCGCCCGGGCCGATTCGCACCGAGATGATCGACCAGGCGCCGGTGGAGGAAATCGTGAAACTCATACCCGCAAAGCGGGTCGGCGAACCCGAGGAGGTGGCCGCTCTGATCGGTTTTCTCTGTTCCGCGGATGCCGGCTACATCACCCGACAGGTCATTTCGGTGAATGGAGGCATGCTTGGCTGATCAGCAACGCGTTGTCGTGACCGGCGCGGCCGGATTCTGCCCGCTGGGCGGTAGCTGGGAGGACATCTCCGATGGGCTGACGCATCACCGCAGCGGAATCCGGCGGATGGATGACTGGGACCGCTACGAGGACATGCGCACGCGGCTGGCGGGCGTTGTTCCGGAATTCGAACTGCCGCCGAGCTACACGCGCAAGAAGATGCGGACGATGGGGCGGGTCGCCAAGCTGGCGGTTCGCGCGACCGAATTGGCGCTGGAGAATGCCCGCTTCGACCTCGCCGCAGCCGACCTGACGCAAGTTGGCGTGGCCTACGGCTCGTCCAGTGGATGCACCGCCGCCACGCAGGAACTGAGCCGCTTCATCAGCGGGGAAGGACGTGGCGAGATCAGTTCCACCAGCTACCTGCGGATGATGCCGCACACCACGGCCGCCAACATCAGCATGCACTTCGGGCTGAAGGGGCGGACGATTCCCACGTCGAGCGCCTGCACCTCCGGCAGCCAGGCGATCGGGTATGCCTATGAGGCCATTCGCTTCAACCGCATTGATGCCATGGTGGCCGGTGGGTCGGAAGGCCTTTGCGTGTCGCAGGCCGTGGTGTTCGATTTGCTCTACGCCACCAGCACCCGAAATGACACGCCGACACAGACGCCGGCTCCGTTCGATCGCGACCGGGACGGGCTGGTGATCGGCGAGGGTGGCTGCACGCTGGTGCTCGAATCGCTCGACTCCGCCCGGCGGCGCGGCGCTCCGATCCTGGCCGAGGTCGTCGGCTACGGTGCAACTTCCGACGGTGGTCACGCGACGCGGCCCAGTCAGGAGATGATGGCGGCGACGATGCGTCTGGCGATCGAGGATGCCGGCATTTCCGCCGGTGACATCGGGTTCGTCTGCGCGCACGGCACCGCGACCGATCACGGGGACGTGGCCGAAAGTCACGCTACCGCCGAGGTGCTCGGCTTCAAGCCTTTCGCGTCGTACAAGGGCCACATG
>NZ_CAXFCL010000185.1:0-29886 GCF_964000955.1 uncultured Abyssibacter sp. | reverse complement strand
CTGAAGTCCGGTCTGCGCGCGACCGAGAATCAGCGCGTGAATGTCGTGCGTGCCCTCGTAGGTGTTCACGGTTTCCAGGTTCATCAGATGCCGGATCACGTGATACTCGTCGACAATCCCGTTACCGCCGTGGACATCGCGCGCCAGGCGGGCGATGTCCAGAGCCTTGCCGGTGGCGTTGCGCTTGGCCAGCGAGATCATTTCCGGCGCACCCTGCCCGGCGTCCAGCAGGCGGCCCAGCCGCAGCGACAGCTGCAAGCCCAGCGCGATCTCGGTCTGCATGTCGGCCAGCTTCTTCTGGACCAGCTGCGTGGCAGCCAGCGGCCGGTCGAATTGCCGGCGATCCAGCGCGTACTGACGCGCCGCGTGCCAGCAGGCTTCCGCCGCCCCCATCGCGCCCCAACTGATGCCGTACCGCGCCTTGTTCAGGCAGGAGAAGGGCCCCTTGAGCCCGCTGACGCCGGGCAGCAGCGCGTCGGGGCCGACTCGCACATCATCGAGCACGATCTGTCCGGTGATCGACGCGCGCATGCTGAACTTGCCCTCGATCACCGGCGTGTCCAGCCCGGCCGCACCACGTTCGACCAGAAAGCCGCGGATGACGTCGTCGGCATCCTTGGCCCAGACCAGCAGCACGTCGGCGATCGGCGCGTTGGTGATCCAGGTCTTGGCGCCGGACAGGCGCCAGCCGTCGCCGTCAGGACGTGCCCGTGTAGTCATGCCTCCGGGGTCGGAGCCATGATCCGGTTCGGTCAGGCCGAAGCAGCCGACGGCCTCGCCGGATGCCAGCGCCGGCAACCAGCGCTGGCGCTGAGCGTCCGAGCCGAACGCGTGGATCGGATACATGACCAGACTGCTCTGCACCGACAGCGCCGAGCGGTAACCGGAATCCACCGCCTCGACCTCCCGGGCCACCAGCCCATAGGCGACATGGGAGCCGCCTGGACAGCCGGGCCAGTCCAGCGACAGGCCAAGCATGCCGAGTCCACCCATCTCGCGGAGGACTTCGCGATCGAACTCGCCGTGCCGGAACGCCGGCACGATGCGCGGCATCAGCCGCTCGCGGGCGTAACTGCGAACGGCGTCGCGAATCCCCCGCTCCTCCGCATCCAGCTGGTCGTCCAGCCGGAACGGATCACTCCAGTCGAACGGTGCCGACATCAGCCGAGCATGGCCTGGACCTTGTCGATGTACTGCTGCTTGGCGGTCTCGCTGTCCGTGCCCTTCTTCTTGGCCCAGGCGTCGTACTTGGCGCGCCCGACCATGTCGAGCATGCCCGGACGCTTGCCGGACACGTCGCCCGCTGAGCCCTGCTTGAACAGCGCATAGAGCTCAAGCAAATCGTCGTTACTGGGACGCTCGGTCAGCGTCTTGATGTCCTTCTGGGCCTGTTCGAAAGCGGCATTGAGATCCGACATGATGAGTCTCGTGAAAAGTTCGGCTGCGGATGATCGCATAGCCCGGTTGGCTGAACACTGGCCGCCATGCCGGCACGGGGCCCGCGCGCCGGTTAAAGCTTGCCGAAGAACGGCTCGGACCCACCTCGGGTCAGCGGCCAGGCGTAACCCAGTTCCAGGGTCAGATTCACGAAGGTCTGAATCCGCCAGCGCAGGCCGATGCCCGCGTCGATCTGGGTGTCGCTGAACGTGAACCGGTCGAAGTCGTCGTAGGTGCGTCCCATGTCCATCACCACCAGTCCGCGCACCGGCTTGTAACCGAACAGCGGGCGCTGGACCTCCAGACTGAGGCGCCAGAACGCATCGCCCTCGAATTCGTCCTTGTCGAAGCCGCGCAGATTGCTGCCACCCCCCAGGCCGTAGGCATCGAAGTCACGCGGTCCACCGTGATAGGAACCCACATCGAACAGGATGCGCAGCGTCTGGTGCGGCACGTCCCACAACGGAATCGACCGGAAATAGTTGAGCCGGAGATCGATGTAGTCGTAGTGCGAGGCGATATCCTCGGCGGCGAGTTCGACGCGCCAGCCGAACAACCATCCCGCCGAGCTGTAGAGCCGGTCGTCCAGCCGTTCGAAACGCCCCTGGAGCACCGCGGCCGTCGCCATGCCGTTCTCCTCCGGCGCCTCGGGGCCTCGCAGGGTTTCGTTCTGCCACAGCAGGCCACCGCCGATCCTCCAGCCCTGGCTGCCGTGCCCCGGTGTCAACCGGCGCAGCGCGAGCACGCTGAAGCGGGAGTAGTCCTCCTTGTAGCTGATGGTCTCGCCCGCTGCGTTGTCTTCCTCGATCGGCGTGATGTCGTGCGAGGCGCTGGCACCGAAATCCACCGCGGTGTCCCAGGCATAGGGCGCGAAATAGTCGAACTCGAACTCGGTGGCATCGCCGCGATCCTTCTCCGCGTTCTGCTGACGAGACACCAGTGCTTCGAGCTGGTGATTGAGTCCGGACACGTTTGACCAGTCCAGCTTGAACCCGAACGCGAATTCACGATCGCTGTTGTAGTCCAGCCGGGGATACGGCAGCAGATACCACTTTTCCACCACGGTGAAGATCAGCACCACGCCGCCGTCGGTGGGTGTCTGCTCGACAATCACCTGCTTGAACAGCCCGAGGTTCTGAATCGCCTGGCGGCTGTCCTTGATGTGAATGGGATCAGCCGGATCACCGACCTCGATGCGCATCTCGCGGGCAAGGACCTTGCGCTGCGTGATCTCGTTACCCTTGAAGACGATCTCGCGAACAATCGGATGACGTTCGGGCAACTGCTCCAGTTCGACCGGAATCGGCTGCTCGGCGGCGACGGCCAGCGACCACAGACCGAGGACCAGTCCCGGCAACCACTTCACGGCTCGGCCAGCGTGTGGATGGCGTCGATGACCCTCTCTGGTTGCTCCCACAACACGAAATGCCCTGCGTGATCGACACGTTGAATGACGGTTGAATCCGAGTGCAGCACGGATTCGGCGAAATCGGCGGTCGACGGTCGCACCAGCGAGTCCTCCATGCCCTGGATCAGGATGACGGGAGTTTCCGGTGGAGTCCAGCCGGCCCACAGCGCCCGCAACTCCGGCTCCAGCGCGAGGACTTCGTCGTTCGCCCGGGCCAGTGAATCGGGCACGATCCGCCGCACCAGCGGCCAATTGGCGAGCCGGTTGAACCAGCGCGGCGCCTCGGCTGCCGGCTCCAGCGAAGCCGCGACCAGCACGACTCCGGCGACGCGATCCGGTGCGTCCCGGACCAGCTGCATGGCGATGGAACCACCCAGGCTGTGTCCGACGACAATCATCGGCGGCAGTTCCGCGAAGGCCTCGGCCAGATAGGCCGCCTGGGCCGACAGCGCGGGTTCAACACCTCCGGCCGACGAGCCACCAAACCCGGGCCGGTCGACGGCAATCAGGCGGTAGCCGCTCAGCGCCGGCGCGGTCAGGTAGTCGGCAAAGGCCTCCCAGCTACCGGGTGTGCCATGGATGAACAACACGGGCGGGGCGTCGGCGTCACCGGACTCCACCCAGTGCAGGCGACGTCCCTGAACCTGCGCCTCCACGCTGCTACCACCGGGCACCAGTTCAGCGGGCCGACCCGTCGGATACGGAGCGCCCATGCAGCCCGCCAGGCAGACCGCGACCACCGGCAGCGCCAGACGAACCAGGAGGATCACTGCTGACGCACGCTCGATCATGCAGTCGCGGACCACCGCCCGGCGCGAGGGTTTCGTCGACGGAGCACCGTCAGTCCGTGGTCGACCCGGACCCGTTCCGCTCCCAGGTTTCGAAGCTGTAGGCATGAGCATGTCGCTCGTCCCGCTCGTGCCGCTCGCGATGTACACAGCGCCACTCCGGTTCGCCGAACGCGGGGAAGCGGGTATCGCCGTCAACCTCGGTGTGCACGCGGGTGAACTCGATGGCGGCGATCTGCGGCCAGAACGCCCGGTAGATCTCCCCGCCGCCGACAATCATCAGCGCCGAGGCCGTGCCCGCCGCCTCCAGCGCCGCATCGGTGCTGGTCACCACCGTCACGCCATCCGCCCGCCAGTCCGGCTGCCGCGTCAGCACGAGATTGTCGCGGCCGGGCAAGGGTCGCCCGATGGACTCGTAGGTCTTGCGCCCCATCAGGATCGGATGCCCCATGGTCACGGCCTTGAAGTGCTTCAGGTCGTTCGGCAAGCGCCAGGGCAGATCGCCGTCGACACCGATGACGTTGCGCTCGTCGGCCGCCACCACCGCGACCAGCTTCAAATCGAGACCTGCGCCTTGATGTGCGGATGGCTCTGATAGCCCTCCAGCGTGAAATGCTCGAAGCGGAAATCCTCGATGTTGCTCACCGAGGGCTCGATCCGCATGGTCGGCAGCGGATACGGTTCCCGTGTCAGCTGCAGCTCGGCCTGGTCCAGGTGATTCAGATAGAGGTGCGCGTCACCCAGCGTGTGGACGAAATCCCCCGGCTCGTAGCCGCAGACCTGGGCCAGCATCATCGTCAGCAGCGCATAGGAGGCGATGTTGAACGGCACCCCTAGGAAGATGTCCGCGCTGCGCTGATAAAGCTGGCAGGAAAGCTTGCCGTCGGCGACATAGAACTGGAACAGGCAGTGGCAAGGCGGCAGCGCCTGCAAACCGGCCTCGGCGTTCTCCACCGGCGACTTGCTCGGATCGGGCAACACCGTCGGATTCCAGGCAGACAGCACGTGGCGTCGCGAATCAGGGTTGTGCTTGAGGTTATGCACCAGCTCGGCCAACTGGTCGACGACCACGCCGTTCGGACCCTCCCAGGCCCGCCACTGCTTGCCATAGACCGGGCCGAGATCGCCGGACTCGGTCGCCCACTCGTCCCAGATCGACACGCCATTGGCCTTGAGATACGCCGTGTTCGTCTCGCCGGCGATGAACCACAGCAGCTCGTGGATGATCGAGCGCAGATGCAGCTTCTTGGTCGTCAGCATCGGAAAGCCTTCCGACAGGTCGAAGCGCATCTGGTAACCGAACACGGACTTCGTGCCGGTGCCGGTGCGGTCGGATTTTTCCGTGCCGTGATCCAGCACATGCTGCATCAGATCAAGGTATTGCTTCATCAGGTCTTGCCGAGCGGACGGTCGTAAATCTTGCGGGTGTAGGCGATCACGAGCAAAACAATGCCGGCGATGGCCATCGGCGCGGACAACAGCTGCCCCATCGTGAGCCAGCCCCAGGCCAGGTAGCCGATATGCGCATCGGGCTCGCGAACGAATTCCACCAGCGAACGAAACACCGCGTACATCAGCAGGAACAGGCCGGACGCCGCCATGCGCGGCTTGGGCCGGGCGGTGAAGAACCACAGGATCGCGAGCAGAAGCAGTCCTTCCAGGCCGGCCTCGTAGAGCTGGGAGGGGTGTCGGGGCATCTCCCCCGCGGCCGGATGGTGGAACACCATGCCCCAGGGCAGATCGGTCGGACCGCCCCACAGCTCGCCGTTGATGAAGTTGCCGATGCGGCCGCAGAACAGACCGGCCGGCGCCAGCACGACGACCATGTCGCCAACCTCCCAGAACGCCTTTCCGGTCTTCCGGGCGAAGAACATCAGGCAGACGATCACGCCGATCAGGCCACCATGGAAGCTCATGCCCCCCTGCCAGACCTTGTAGATCATCGACGGGTCGGCCAGGAACGCCTCGAAGTTGTAGAAGAACACGCTGCCCAGCCGGCCGCCGAGGATGATCCCCAGCACCACGTAGAACAGCAGGTCGGAGATCTGGTCCTTGGTCCACGGCCAGTCGGGCTTGCTGGCCCGATACCGTCCCAATGCCCAGGCCAGCGTGAATCCGGCGAGGTACGACAATCCGTACCAGTGCACCTTGATCGGGCCGAGCGAGATCGCGACCGGATCAAAATTCGGGTGAACGAGCATGTTGGGATTCCGTGAACTGAGCGGACATTGTAGTGCCCCGCGTGACAGGACCGTGGCGGCGGACCGGTTCGGGCTGGTCGTCAGCCTTCAACCGCGCATAGAAACGCCTTCAGGTATTCGGTTTCCGGAATGGCCGGATGCACAGGATGATCCAGCGCCGCACCACGCTGCGCCAGAATCATCGGCCGCCGCCCCGCCTCCGACGCCGCCTTGCGCAGGGCGCCGCGCATCGCGTCGGCGGAAAGATGATGCGAGCAGGACGCGGCCAGCAGCAGCCCCCCGGGCGTGAGCAGCCGCATCGCCAACGCGTTGAGCTGCTGGTAGTGACGCGTACCCGCCGCGATGTCCTTCTTGCGCTTGATCAGCGCCGGTGGATCGACGATCACCAGGTCGAATTTCGTCCGCGCGTCGGCAAGCTGCTGCAGGCTGGTCCGGGCATCGCCGGCCAGCACATCGACACTCACTCCGTTCCGCGCCGCATTGGCCTGCGCCTGCGCCAGCGCGGATTCGGAGGCGTCGAGGCAGGTCACCGAAGCCGCCCCGGCACAGGCGGCGGTGACGCCAAAACCACCAACGTAGCTGAACACGTCCAGCACCCGCTGTCCCCGCGCAAGCTGCGCGATCAGCGCCCGGTTGTCCCGCTGATCGAAATACCAGCCGGTCTTCTGCCCACTCTTCAGCGCCACGACGAACCGCCGCTCCGACTCCGGGACCTCGATTTCGTCGGGCACGCTGCCCCATTCCGAGGTCATCGGCTCCAGGCCCTCAAGCGCACGCACCGGCGCATCGCAGCGCCAGTAGATCCCCGTGGGGTTCAGCGTTTCCCGCAGCGCCGCCTCGACGTCATCACGCCGTGCGTCAATGCCCGCCGTGGTGCTCTGCGCAACCAGTACGTCGCCGTAGCGGTCGACGACCAACCCCGGCACGCCATCGGATTCCCCGAACAGCAGCCGGTAGAAACCGCCTGGGTACACGCGCTCGCGCAACTGCGCCGCCTGACGGATGCGCTCGGCGAACCAGGCCTGGTCGATGCGGGCCTTGGCGTTGCGCGTCAACACCCGCGCACAGATCAGCGACGCGGGGTTCACGTACACCTGCCCCAGCGGCTTGCCCCGGGCATCCTCCAGACGCGCCAGCGCACCCGGTTCGAACGCGGTCAACGGCGTGCGCTGCACATCGACCTCGTTGGCGAACACCCACAGGTGACCGATGCGCAGACGGCGATCGGCGTTGGGCCTGAGGCGCAGCGTGAGGGCTTGGACCATGATTCTCGGAGCCGGGAGAACGGAAGGGTCGGATCATACCGGGCAACCGATGTCAGTCGGTCGAAGCGCCCGACTCGGCAAGTCGCTGTCGTGCGATCTCGACTCGTTTCCGGGTCAACACCGTTCGGTCATGGTCCGGCCCCAGCGTGGCATCGAGCCGCACAACCGCTCGTTCGAGCACCTCCAGCCCTTCCCCAGGGCGGCCCGATCTCACCAGGCACCAGCCCTGATTACCCTCGAACACGCCGAACAGCGGATGGGATTCCCCGATCTCGTCAACCGCACGCTCCATCAACAGCGCGAACTCCCGATTGGCATCGTCATAGCGGCCCGCACCCATCAGCAGATAGGCCAGATTGTTGATGGGTGCCAGCACCTGCACATGCGCCGCGCCAATCTGAGGCTGCAGGCGAATGATGGTGCGCAACGTCTCCTCGGCTTCATCGACCTGACCAAGCTCTTCCATGCTGTAAGCCTGCGAATTCAGGGCGGCCAATGTCCGCACGTTCGCCAGACCCAACTCCGCTTCATAGGCCTCGCGCGCCGCGGTCGCGAGTTGCAGCGATTCGGCGTACTCCTTCTTCTTGCCGAGCACGGCCGACAGGTTGAGTTGATTGTCTGCAATCGCATAGTGCCCTGGCGGATAGACGGCTTGCGCGATCTCGAGCTGCTCGCGCAGCACCGCCTCCGCGGCATCCAACTCGCCGTTCAGTTCCAGAAACGTCCCGAGCAGGTTGGTCGCACCCTGGGTATCAGGATGCTGAGCACCCAGCTTGTCCTCCAGCACCGCAACAAGTTCGCGCAGCAGTTCAATCCCCTCGGCGTACGCACCCGCGTCACGCCACGCCGTGGCAAGCGAATAACCCGCATCCAAGGCCAGGTCGTCGGAATCACCGAATAGCTCGATGGCGCGCTGTCGGGTCACCTCGCCCAGCTCGACCGCCTCGTCCAGGCGCCCCTCTCCGGTGAGAGCGCGTGTCCGCAACAGTGCTGCGCGCAGCTGCAACCTCGAGTCCTGCCCGCCAGTCAGTGATCCATGCTCCAACGTTTCACGCATCGCCTTGTAGTCGGCAGCAGACTCGAAAGCACTGGCAAGGTCCAACCTGACCTCCAGCGCCGTCTCACTGTTCATGCCCTCGGCGGACTCGACGGTCTCGAGCACCGACTGCAAAAGCTCGATTCCGCGCGAGGATTCCCCCAGCCCCGCGCGAGTCCGCCCGATCAGCCGCTGCAATGACCAACGAACTCGTTCAGGCAAGGCCGCGCCAGCGCGTAAATCAATCTCCGCGGCATCGATGACGTCGAGGACGCGCACATCCTTCCCCAGCGCGTTGGAGGGGTTGGCCGCCACCAGCATGTCACTCAAAAACGCATTGATCGCCGCGGTCTCCGCCGCCTTGGTGTCCGCCAAAGCACGGGCGCGCGATTCCGACACCGCAAAGTGAGTCGCGACGACAGCCGCGATCAGCACGGCTGCGACCGCTACCATCGCCACGGCGGACAGCGCACGATGCCGTCGCACGAACCGACCGACCACATATCCGATGGTCGGCGGACGCGCCGTGATCGGCTGGTGCGACAGATAGCGCTCAAGGTCATTGGCGAACTCATCCGCCGAGGCATATCGCTGCTCGGCCTCGAACGCCATCGCCTTCGCGACAATGGTTTCGAGATCGCCGCGTGCGACCGGAGAACTGGCGGACAGCCGCTTTGGACTGCCCCGCTGTAGTCGGTCCAGTGCGCCGGCGATGCTGTTGCGAGGCAGGTCCGGATACGGCAGTGCGCCAGCAATCAACTCGTAGGTGATGACACCCAACGCGTAGACGTCGCAACGCGCGTCGATGGCAGCGTCGTCGCCGACCATCTGCTCGAAACTCATATAGGGCAAGGTGCCCAGCACCTCTCCAACCCGGGTCATCTGGGTAGCGCCATCTTCAGTGACGTGCGCAACCCCGAAATCAAGCACCTTCGGATCGCCATCCTCGCCGACCAGGATGTTCGCCGGTTTGAGGTCGCGGTGAACAACGCCCTTGAGATGGGCGGCGTGCACCGCTCTTGCAATCCTGACCACGAGGCGAAGGCGTTCGGCAACCGGCAGCGCCATGGCGGCTTCGCGCAGATCGCGACCGCGCACATACTCCATCGCGAAATAGGCAATGGACCCGCTCGGGCCGTCGGCAGTACCGGCTTCATACAGCCGTGCAATGCCCGCGTTCTCCAGCGAGCCGAGCACGCGAATCTCGCGTGCGAATCGTCGGCCGAATTCGGGCACGCTGGATTTCAGGACCTTGAGCGCGACCAGCCGTTCCGACTCGCTCTCACGCGCGAGATAGACCGTTCCCATCGCGCCCGCCCCCAGTACGCGCAGCACGCTGAACTTGCCGATTCTCTCCGGCAACTGCTGATCGCCGTTCACTGTTTCCATCCCCCTGTTCGCCCGCCACGTCGTTCCGTCGGAAATCTGTTCCGACACGGGCCGGTTCCGCCCGGTATTCTGTCAGACCGAACCACCGGCAGCCGCCCCCAAATGCTCAACCGCGACGATTTCCTCCACGTCGTCCGTCACACGCCCCTCGTCTCCATCGACCTGATCGTCGAAAACGATGGCCGGATTCTGATGGGGCAGCGGGTCAACGAACCCGCCCGCGGCACCTGGTTCGTGCCGGGCGGCCGGATCAACAAGAACGAGCGGCTGGAGGATGCGTATGCCCGCCTTTGCCGGGTCGAGCTGGGTGTCGAGGCACAGCTGGACGATGCGCGGCTAGTCGGCGCGTTCACTCATTTGTACGACACGAATTTCGCATCGGAACCCGGCGTGAGCACGCACTACGTGGTACTCGCCTACCGGGTCCCGGCGGGTCTGGTCACGCCTGCGGCCATGGAGACGCTGCCGGTCGAGCAGCACGACGCGTATGGGTGGATCGGCGCCGATGACGACGACCGCGACGTGCACCCGAACTCGGCGGCCTATTTCGGGGCGACGGGCCTCACTGCTTGAGCCGATACCCGGTCCGGAAGATCCAGAAGATTCCGCCCAGGCACAGCAGCAGGAAGCCAAGGATGGCGGCAATGCTGACGCCGACCGCGACATCCGCGACGCCGTAGAAACTCCAGCGGAACGCGCTGATCAGGTAGACGACCGGATTGAACAAGGTGATGGTCTGCCACAACGGCGGCAACATGTTGATCGAGTAGAAGCTGCCGCCAAGGAAGGTCAGCGGCGTCACCAGCATCATCGGAACAATCTGCAGCTTCTCGAAGCCGTCGGCCCAGATGCCGATGATGAACCCGAACAGACTGAAGGTGACCGCGGTCGTGACCAGAAAGGCCAGCATCCAGACCGGGTGCGCGATGTGGTAGTCCACGAACAGCCTCGCGGTGGCCAGAATCAGTAAACCCAGGATCACCGATTTTGACGCCGCGGCGCCGACATAACCCATGACGATTTCCAGCGGCGATACCGGTGCCGACAGCACTTCGTAGATCGTGCCGGAGAAGCGCGGAAAGTAGATGCCGAACGAGGCGTTGGAAATGCTCTCGTTGAGCAGCGACAGCATGATCAGCCCGGGGATGATGAACGCCCCGTAGCTGATCCCGTCGATCTCCACCATGCGCGAGCCGATCGCCGAACCGAATACGACGAAATAAAGCGACGTGGAGATCACCGGCGAGGCGATGGACTGCATCAGGGTGCGGCGCGTCCGCGCCATCTCGAATCCGTAGATGGCGCGAATGGCATACCAGTTCATGCCACCTCCTCGTGAACCAGACTGACGAAGATGTCCTCCAGCGAGGACTGGCGTGATTGCAGGTCGGAAAACTCGATGCCCAGCTCGTTGAGCTGACGCAACACCGCCGCCACGCTGCCCTGCTCGCTGTGGGCGTCGTAGCTGTAGGTCAGCCGGTAGCCGTCATCGGACAAACTCAGGCCCGCCCTGCCCAGCGCGTCGGGAATCCGCTCCAGCGGCTCGGTCAGCTGCAGTCGCAGCTCCTTCTGGCCCAGCTTGTCCATCAGCGTCGTCTTGTCCTCGACCAGGATCAGCTCGCCCTTGCGAATCACGCCGATCCGGTCGGCCATGGCCTCGGCTTCCTCGATGTAGTGCGTGGTCAGAATGATGGTCACGCCGGCCTCGCGCAGGCTGCTGACCATCTCCCACATGTCGCGCCGCAACTCCACGTCCACGCCAGCCGTGGGCTCGTCCAGGAACAGTATCTGCGGCTCGTGGGACAGGGCCTTGGCGATCATCACGCGCCGCTTCATCCCGCCGGAGAGTTCCAGCAGGCGATTGTTGCGCTTGTCCCACAGCGACAGGTCACGCAGAACCTTTTCGATATGCGCGTCGTCGCGGGGCTTGCCGAACAGGCCGCGACTGAAGCTCACCGTGTTCCACACCGATTCGAAGGCGTCCGTGGTCAGCTCCTGCGGGACCAGGCCGATCCTGGACCGCGCCGCGCGGTAGTCGCTGACGATGTCATGTCCGTCCGCCAGCACCGTCCCGGAACTCGGCGTGACAATGCCGCAGATGATGCTGATGAGCGTGGTCTTTCCCGCGCCATTCGGACCCAGCAGCGCGAAGATCTCACCCTTGCGGATGCTCAGATTCACATCCCGCAGCGCCTGGAAACCGCCGCGGTACAGCTTGTTCAGTCCATCGACCTGGATGATCCCAGTCACGCGCTCTCCCGAGATGGCTCACGAAGGGGGCCGATTCTGCCAGCCCGTCGCGGCGTTTGCGTAACCGGCGCGGGAATGTGCATGTGAAATGCCCCGGCCTGCGGGCCGGGACATCCCAGCGTTCCGGCGGTGACGCCGAAGCGCCTACTGACCGAGCATCGCCGCCTTCAGATCGTCCTGCGCCGGCTCATCGCCCAGCCAGATGCGAATCAGCGCAGACTGCATGGCCTCGCCGTCCACCGAATCCAGCGACCGGCCATCCAGCGTGACCTCGGTCCCACCGTCGGCGAAGCTCAGATCGAGCTGATCCCCCTCGCCCAGCGAGCCGACCTCGCCGAACAGCTCGTCCAGCTTCTCGATTTGGGGCGCGAGCGCCTGAAGCTCGCTGTCGTCGAGGTTGTTCTCCAGGCCTTCGTGGAAGGCCTTCATGAACGTCTCGCCGTCCAGGTCGCGCTTCATGAACAGGCTGATGCGGCGCGGCTCGTCGGAGTTGATGATCGCGTCGGCGTCAGTCGATTTCTCGGGCAGGTAAAGGCCGGCGACATAGACATTGGCCAGGACATACTTGGTGCGCAGTCCGGCGCCGTTCAGCACCAGTTCATCACCCGCCACATCGGCCGACTCGGGCACGTCGACGCCCGATACGGTCAGGGCAGATGCGCTGCCCGTCATGGCAGCCAGGATGAATGTCAGCGTGAGTCTGTTCATGGTCGTCCTCCGACTTGAACCCTCCCGCGGATGGCCCCGTCCGTTACCGACCGGGTCAATCCGTTCCGCCGCAACCGATTGGATGGCCTGGCGCCGCTATTGGTTCCGAAACGCGAGAACCGTCAGGTCACCACAGCCATAGGCATGTGCTTGATAGCCACCTGTTCGTGCGATCGTTCGCTACCGCGGGATCACCGCAATCGCGCGCAGCGGCCCACCACTACCTCCAGCGATCTTCATCGGCAACGCAATGACCTGAAATCCGGACGCGGGCAGAACATCCAGGTTCGCGAGATTTTCGAACGCAGGAATATTCGCCTCAAAAAGAGTCCTGTGCGTCTGAAATTGCACCGACTGCCCGAAATCGATGCTTGGAGTATCCAGACCGATAGATTTGATCTCGCGCTCATCCACCAGCCACTGCGCGGCAGCGGGGCTCAACCCGGGAAAGTGAAGCTTGGCAACGGCCTTGGCGCCGCGCTCCGCAGTACCCATATAGCGCTCACGATCGGGCCAGAATCTGGCAAACCCCGTACGCAACAGGACGATCTTGCCGTTCAGGCTTGCGCCCTGAGCACGCTCCCAGGCCTTCAGGTCAGCAATGGTCACCTCGTAGTCCCGATCTGCTTCGGCCTGCTCTGAAACATCGATGACCACGCCATCGCCGACCAGTCTGTGCAAGGGAATCTCGTCGGTGCTATCACGTCCTTTGGCGAAATGCACCGGAGCATCCAGGTGCGTGCCGCCGTGTTCGGCCGTCTCGAAGCTATTCGCTTCGTAGTAGAACCCGGCGTCCGACATGCCTCGCGAATCGATATGCAGTTCGAAACCGCTGGCCGTCGGCCAGTAGATCGTCTGCTCATCGTAGGCATGCGTCAGGTCGACAATCTCGTCCTCAGCCGGACTTTGCCCCGAAACCAACGCCAGGCAAATCCCGGTTGCAACCAAACTCGTCAGCCTGATCATCAAGTACTCTCCAGCGATCGTCTGTTTTCCCGATGACGCGATCATCACAGGCCCGCCCTAAACGCTGCGTTAACAAGCGACAAACTACGATCAGGGTTCGCCTTCGACGTGTCGCATGGTGAACACGCCCATCGTCAGCCACCGGACCCTCAGTGACGACGCAGTGATACGTCCACGATCGGCGAGATGGATGCTGCGCTACTTGTGCTGGGCAGCGCTGCTGATCCTCGGCACGGCCTGTATTGCCCGCGGCGCGGTGTTTCTGTACGAGACACGATCGCTGCTGACACAGGGTCAGAAAACCGCGGCCAGCAATCACGACCGGGCCAGCCGGCAGATCGGAGCCTACCTGGGCGAGGGTGTCCGCTCGGCGGACCGGCTGGCGAACAACATCCGTCTGACCAGCCCCGAGACGCCGGAGTTGCTGAGCCTGATGCACCAGGCGCTGGCGGATGCCGCCGGACTGACAACGCTGATCGTTGCATTCGAACCCGGCACAGGACCCGACGCGGCGGGTGCGAAGTTCCTCGCCTGGCGCGACGGAGACACCATCCACACGGTCCGGCGACCCGATTCAGCCCATCTGGACCCCGACAATCACTGGTACTACGCGCCTCTGACGCACGGGCGTCGCTTCGGCGGTTCATTCGTCCAGCAGGCATCGGGTGAAATGGTGGCCGACTACGGCACGCCGATAACCGGCACCGACGATGTGCCAATTGGTGTCGTCTCAGCCGGTTTCTCCGTGCGGGACATCCGCGCCACGATGGAGAGCATCCAGCTCGGTCGCGGAGGCTATGCGTTCCTATTCAACGATTCCGGCGACATCCTGATTCACCCGGACCGGGACCTCGAGGGCTCGCTGAGCAATCTGTTCGATGTGGCGGAAGCCACGTCGGATCCGATCCTGTGGCATGTCGTCAGTGACGCCATCAACGGCAGGCATGGACCCCGGAGTTACACGCATCCGGTCACCGGTGAAGCGGCGTGGCTGTACACCCAGCAAGTCCCCCATACACAGTGGACGCTGGCAGCCTTGCAACAGCCGGATGCCCTGCGAGCGAGCAATACGACGTCATCCCGTGCGCTGCGGCAAATCCTGCCTGCCGCTCTGCTGGCTGCGACGGCCGCCTGCATCCTGGCCTTGTTTGCTGCCGGTTTCCGGCCCGTTCCCGTTTGGAGTTCGGCCATCGGGCTGTCCTGTCTTTATGTCGCCGCAACAGCGATCGTCGTCAGCACGCCGACCGACAACGACCATCACCTCACCGACGGCAGCACGGTTCTCGCCGACGGCACCGCCGTCCGGAACCTGGTTGCCGAGATCGACGGGCATCGACGGACCCGGGGTGAGAACCCGCCGCTGTTTCAGCCCACAGGCCTGCTCATCAACACGATTCAGGTACAGAACGACAGGGAACTGGTCATCTCCGGAACGCTCTGGCAGCGATTGAGCATCTCCGCGCCGGAGATCTCGCCGGTTCGGTTCGTGCAGGCCAAGGAGCAGACATGGCGTCGGGCGTTTCAACGTGAGGAGGCGGACGGTCAGGTCACCGGATGGCATTTCCGCGTACTGCTGCCCTACACCGCGGACCTGCGGCACTATCCCTTCGATTCCACGGTGCTGCGGCTTCGCATGGCACCGTCCGACCCATCGCAGGATGTCGTCCTGATCCCCGATCTGGACGCCTACGCCAGCATCCGCCCCCGCGCATTGCCTGGCATCGACAACGCGCTGCAAGTCGCCGAGTGGCATCTGATCGAAAGCCGGTTCGTCCATCGCAGCATGGTCACCCAGACATCGTTCGGCGTGTCCCGTGATGCGGAATCCGGCCGCGTGCACGAACTGGCGTTCGAAGTCGCCCAGTCGCGTCGCTCGTTTGGCCCCTTCATGGCAACCGTCACACCGGTGATCGTCACCGCCGTGATCGCATTCCTGATCCTGACCGTCTCGTTTGTCGGCTCCAAACAGTTCGACATCATCCGCGCGCTGCTGCCACTGCTCATCGTGGTCGTGTTCCTGCACGTCGGACTCCGTCAAAGTTCAACCTACGAGGGGCTGATCTATCTGGAGATGTACTACCTGTTGCTCTATGGGCAGATCCTGATTGTCGTCATCCTGTCCATCGCCCACGCGCTGGAAACCGTGCAATGGCGCTGGCTGCGGCACCAGGACAACTTCATCGCACGGACCCTTTACTGGCCGGTGACGACGCTGACGGCGCTTTGCTGCACGCTGGCCATGTTTTCATGAAGCACATCGGCTGGCTGTTGTGCGCGGCGATCCTGATCGCCGGATGCGAGCGTACGGACGCGACCATCCGCGTCGCCATGCCGCCGCTGCCGCCGTATTTCCACGAACAACGGCAGGCTGGCCTGCATTTCGATCGAATTCAGACGCTGCTCCGATTGCAGGGACGGGACATCCAGCCGGTCTTCGTGCCCTTTTCACAGCTCAGCGATGCCCTGAATCTGGGCACCGTGGACGTTGCCGCTCTGGTCCCTCCGGATGCGACCGATATCCCTGCCGTGTCGGAAACCCGGCTCACCTATCAGAACGTGATACTGACTCGGGAGAACGGTCCGGCACCGAACAACGTGGAGTCGCTGAAAGCGCTCCGTGTAATCGCATTTCAGGGTGCGTCGCAGCTTCTGGGCGAAGCATTCGAGAGCATGGCAGCAGCCAATCCGCACTACCGCGAACTGCGGGAACAATCGGAGCAGGCGATGCTACTGGTGCTCGGTCGCGTGGATGCCGTGATTGGCGACGAACGGATCCTGCGCTACTACGCTGACGAGGCGGCACGGCGCATGGGCGTCGCCCCCCAGCTGGTCGCCACGCATGCCTTCGAGCCCGTGCGCTACCGCGTGGGTTTTCGTGACCCCGATCTAGCCGCGGCATTCGACCGCGCGGCCTACCATCTCGATCAGGCGCCTTCACCATGAACGGCCACGACGTCGGGCGCCGCAGGCTGTGGGCACATGTTGCGCTAGGTGTGCTGCTCGTCCTCATCGGCGAACGCCTGCTGCGCGCAGGTTTCGCGGCCAGCGCGGGTGACAGTGCATTCGCGGCGCTGGATGGCGCCGCCAGCCCGGTGGTCGGACTGCTAATCGGGATTGTCGCCACGGCGCTGATCCAGTCATCCACCGTGGTCACGACCACGGTCGTCACACTGGTGGCGACAGGCCTGCCCATGGATGTTGCGATCGCGGCTGTCATCGGCGCCAACATCGGCACGACCGTGACCGGCCATGTCGTGGCGCTGACCTTCTGCATCAATCGCACCCGACTGGCGCCCGCCTTCGCGGTCTCCAGCACACACAGCCTGTTCAATCTGGGGTTGGCTGCGGTCCTGATTCCGCTGGAATGGACCACGGGACTGCTGAACCGCACGGCAGGCTATCTTGCCCCGGCGTTTTCCGGTTTCGGCTGGCAACCCGCAACCCTGGATGTGCTGGGCGTCGCGACCCGCACGCTCAGCCACCTGACCAGGGCCGGCTTCGCGAGCATGGGGTTGCCCCCGGGTCTGGTCGGCGTGTTCCAGGCCCTGACCGGAGGTGCCTGCCTGATACTCGGACTGGCCTACGCAACCCATCTGCTGAAGCAGGCCTTCGTCGGACGCGCCGATACCACGCTGGCATCCGTACTGGGACGATCCGCGCCGCGCGGCATGTTGCACGGAGCGCTGATCACCGCAGCGCTGCGTTCCTCCTCCGCCGTGACCAGCCTGCTGGTGATGGGCGCCGCCGGCGGTGTGACCGATGCCAGACGCGCCTATGCGTTCATCATCGGCGCGAATCTGGGCACGACGCTCAGCGCGCTGCTCGGCGCACTCGCGTTCAGCGGGCTGGATGCCGAACTTGCTGCGCGAGTGGCCATCGTGCACGCCATGTTCAACGGGCTGGGCGCCCTGATCGCACTGCTGATGCTCGCCACCTCCACGACCGGACGCTGGGCCTTCGCCCCGGCGACAGCCGGCATCTGGCTGGGACGGCAGGCAGCTCGCTGCCCGACCTGTGCGGTCTTGGCGATACCGATATTGTTCTGTGGCGTCCCGTACATACTGCTGACGGTGTTCAACTGAGGCGCAGTCAAAGGCAATGCACCCACCAGCCACACTATCATTACGGGCTGCGGCCTGATGCTCCCTTCGGAGTCACTCCATGACACACAGGCAGCTCCGACTCGACAGACAATCGCTGGACTGGACATCACCGTTGCCGGCGACACTGATGGCGCGGCCCGTGCTGCAGCTGGATCTGTCCGACGCGAACCGGTCACTACAAGATGTCGCCGTGGATGACGCGGCGGCGTTCGGACGATGGATCGACATGCAGGCCCGGGACGCCGGTTGCGACTGGGCACTGGGCGGCTATGCCGAGGACCGCGCGATCTACGCCATGAGCCCGGTGTTTTCCGACGGCGCGAATACACGTTCCGTGCATCTCGGGATCGACTTCTGGCTGCCGGCCGGCACCGAGGTTTACGCGGTTGCCGACGGCACGGTCCACAGCACCGGCGACAACGCCCGATTTGGTGACTATGGCCCGACGATCATCCTGACCCACACGGTCGGCGACGCCACGCTGCACACGCTGTACGGACACCTTGCGAGGCCATCACTGGACCTGACGCAACCCGGCCGTCTTGTCGAAGCCGGCCAGCGAATCGGCTGGCTGGGCGAACCCGCCGAGAACGTCGGCTGGCCGCCGCATCTGCACTTTCAGGTCATCGCCGACATCAGCGATCACCGAGGTGATTTTCCGGGTGTCTGCCTCGCGACCGAGGCAGACGCCTGGCTTCAGCGCTGCCCCGATCCCATGGAACTGGTCCGGGCCTGGTGTCCCCGGCTGCTGTGCTTGCGTCAGCCCGGGAAGGGCTGATCGAAGTTCTGCTCGTAGCGGGCGGCGAAGTCGGCCAGGTCAATGCTGTAGTTCTGCGGGCCGTTCTGGGCGATCTTGATCGCACCCATCAGCGAAGCGATGCGCCCGATCACCGGCCAGTCGTAGCCCTTCTGCAATCCGTAGAGCAGGCCGCCCCGATAGGCGTCGCCACAACCGGTCGGATCGACCACGGCATCGGCCTTGGCACTGGGAATGTGCAGCATCTGGCCGCCGGTGTAGATTTCCGAGCCCTTGGCGCCACGGGTGACGATCAGCGCCTCGACATGCTCGGCGATCTCGGCCGGCTGCCAGCCCGTGCGCTCGGTCATCACCGCCTGCTCGTAGTCGTTGACCGCCACATAGGTCGCCTGCTCGATGAAGCGCTTGAGGTCATCACCGTCGAACATCGGCAGGCCCTGACCCGGATCGAAGATGAACGGTACGCCGGCCTCGGCGAATTGCGCGGCATGCTGGATCATGCCGTCACGACCATCGGGCGCGACGATGCCCAGCGTTGCCTCACCGGGGATGACCTGCTCGTGGGCAAAGTTCATCGCGCCGGGGTGGAACGCGGTGATCTGGTTGTCGTCCAGATCGGTGGTGATGAACGCCTGGGCCGTGAACGACTCCGGAATGTGCTTGACGTAGGTCTGGTTGATGCCCAGTGACGTCAGGCGCGTGGTGTACGGCGCGAAATCGTCACCAACCGTACCCATCGGCTTGCCGTCGCCGCCGAGCTGCTGCAGCGCGTAGACGATGTTGGCGGCGCAGCCCCCGAACTGCTTGCGCATTTCCGGAACCAGAAAGGCGACGTTCAGCGCATGCACCCGCTCCGGCAGGATCTCCTCGCTGAACCGTCCGGGGAAGACCATGATGTTGTCGTAGGCCAGAGAGCCGCAGATGATGGCTGTCACGTGATTCGCTCCTTGCGTTCGTGTTCTAGGTTCGCGTGACGCCACCACCCCCGGACCCGCGAAATCCCGCTCCGCGATCGGCAGCCGCGGCGCCACGAAGGCGCCGTCCTGTACTAGGCGGCTTGGTCGTCCGGCTGGTAGCGCACGTCAAGCTGACGGGCCGCGCGCACGTCATCCAGCCTGCGCACCGGCATGGTGTACGGCGCGCCGCGCAAATGCTCGATGTCGTCCTCGGCTTCCTTCGCAATGGCGATCATCGCGTCGACGAAGGCATCCAGGGCCTCCTTGCTTTCGGTCTCGGTCGGCTCGATGAGCAGACACTCGGGGACCAGCAGCGGGAAGTAGACCGTTGGCGCATGGAAGCCGTGGTCCAGCAGGCGCTTGGCGACATCGGTGGCGGTCACGCCCACCGACTTGTGCTGGCGCTTGAGGGTGACGATGAACTCGTGGCTGGCACGTCGCCCCGGGAAGGCCAGGTCGAAACCCGCCTGCTCCAGGCGCGCCATCAGGTAGTTGGCGTTCAACGCCGCGAATTCGGCCACGCGGTGCATGCCGTCGCGGCCGAGCATCCGGGCGTAGACATAGGCGCGCAGCAGCACGCCGGCATTGCCCATGAAGCCGGACAGCCGACCGATGGACTGTGGCAGATCGTCCTCGTCCAGCCAGCGGAAGCTGTCGTCGTTCGCCTTGCCCACCACCGGAATCGGCATATAGGGCAGCAGGCGCTCGGACACGCCGACCGCGCCGGAGCCGGGCCCGCCCCCGCCATGCGGCGTCGAGAAGGTCTTGTGCAGATTCATGTGGATGACATCGAAACCCATGTCACCCGGGCGCACCTTGCCGAGAATGGCGTTGAGGTTGGCGCCGTCGTAGTACAGCAGGCCGCCGGCCTCATGGACCAGCTTCGAAATCTCGGAGATGCGACGCTCGAACACGCCCAGCGTGGACGGATTGGTGAGCATGATGCCGGCGGTCTGCGGGCCCAGCGCGGCCTTCAGTGCCTCGACATCGACATCGCCGTTGTCATCGGTGGGAATCTCGCGGGCCACGTAACCACACATGGTCGCGGTCGCCGGGTTGGTGCCGTGGGCGGCGTCGGGCACGAGAATCTCGGTGCGCCCGGTATCGCCGCGAGCATCGTGGTAGGCACGGATCATCGCCACACCGGCGAACTCGCCCTGCGCGCCCGCCATCGGCGTCAGCGACACGCCCTTCATCCCGGTCACGTCCTTGAGGATTTCCTGCAGGTCGTACATGCAGGCGAGAAAACCCTGGCTGGCCGACACCGGCGCCAGCGGATGGCGCGACAGGAACTCGGGCAGCATCGCCAACCGGTTACAGGCGCGCGGGTTGTACTTCATCGTGCACGAACCCAGCGGGTAGAAATGCGTGTCGATGGAGAAGTTGAGCTGCGACAGCCGGGTGAAGTGACGCACGGCCTGCAACTCGGAGACCTCGGGCAGGCCCAGCTCGGAGGTTCTCTCCAGGCCGGCCGGCAGGTCCACGTCGAAATCACCGGCCGGATACTGCGCGGAGGCCGAGCGCCCGGGACGGGAGTGTTCGAAGATCAGCGATTCGGTCATGGCGGGAGCCTCAGGCGGCGCTGGCCGGGCGCATCAGCGCGGCCAGCGTCTGGACGTAAGTGTCGATGTCGGCGTCGGTCTTGGTCTCGGTGGCGCAGACCAGCAGGCAGTTCGTCAGCTCCGGATAAACGCCTTCCAGCGCGTAACCGCCGATGACTCCGCGTTCACCCAGCGCATCGACCAGCGGCCGGACCGGCTGATCGAACCGCAGCACGGCCTCGTGGAACCCCGCGCCGGTGAAGACGGGTTCGATGCCCGGCAGCTCGGTCAGCGCGGCGACCAGCTTGCGCGTGTTCGCCATCGACGCGCGGGCCACCTGCTGCAATCCGACCGGACCGAGAATGGACATGTGGATCGTCGCGGCCGTGACCAGCAAACCCTGGTTGGTGCAGATGTTCGAGGTGGCCTTGCCGCGGCGGATGTGCTGCTCGCGCGCCTGCAGGGTCAGCGCGAAACCGGGCTTGCCGTCCATGTCCAGCGTACGGCCGACGATGCGGCCCGGAAGCTGACGCACCAGCGCCTGCTTGCAGGTCATGAAACCGAAGTACGGCCCGCCCGACGACAGCGGTGAGCCCAGCGGCTGGCCTTCGCCGCAGCAGATGTCCACGCCCTGCTCGCCCCATTCACCGGGCGCGCGGGTCAGCGCCAGCGCGATCGGGTTGACCACCGCGACGGCCAGCGCGCCGTTGGCATGCGCCCAGTCCGTCATGCTGTCCACGGCCTCGAAGCAGCCGAAGAAGTTCGGATGCGGAATCACCACCGCGGCGATATCGGAACCGGCGTGCTCGGCCAGCGCGGCCTCGGGCGTGGCACCGGTCGCTGGGTCGTAGTCCAGCTCGACCAGCTTCAGCTGCTGCGCCGCGCAGATCGCGTGCACGACCTGCCGGTAAACCGGCGACACTGAGCGAGGCATCAGGATGCGATGGCTCTTGGACTTGCGGTTGGCCCGCACGGCCATCAGCAGCGCCTCGGCCAGCGCGGTCGCGCCGTCGTAGAGCGAAGCGTTGGACACATCCAGCCCGGTGAGCCCGCACATCATCGTCTGGAACTCGTAAATCACCTGCAAGGTGCCCTGGCTCGCCTCCGCCTGGTACGGCGTGTAGGCCGAGTAGAACTCGCCACGGGTGACGATCTCCCACACCGCCGCCGGCACATGGTGCTCGTAGGCACCCGCGCCGATGAAGTTCAGCGGCCGGCCATCGGCGTCGGCACGCTCGTGCATCAGGCGCGTGATCTCCATCTCGGTCATGCGCTCGGGCACGCGATCGAGACGGCCGCAGCGCAGCGCGGCGGGAATTTCGTCGAACAGGGCTTCGACGCTGGACGCGCCAATGGCGCCCAGCATCTGTTCGACGTCGGTGTCGGTATGCGGAATAAACGGCATGGTGAAATCCGGGTCAGGCAACGGCCCGGGCGGGCCGGCTCATCGAAGGCGCCGCACGGCCTGGTGGCCGCATCGGCACTCAGGTCTCAGTCGTCGGCAATCGCGTTGGCGTAGCCTTCGGCGTCCAGCAGATCGTCCAGCGCGTTGGCGTCGGCCAACCGCACCTGCATGATCCAGCCCTCGCCGTAAGGCTCGCTGTTGATCAGTTCGGGGGCATCGGCCAGCGCCTCGTTCACCGCGACGACCTCGCCATCGACCGGGCTGTAGACGTCGGACGCCGCCTTCACGGACTCGACCACGGCGCAGGCATCGCCCACGGTCACGGTCGCGCCGACGTCCGGCACTTCGACATAGACCAGGTCACCCAGGGCTTCCTGGGCATGGTCGGAAATGCCGATGGTGACGAGACCGCCACCCTCTTCCCGCACCCATTCATGGGACTCGGCGTATTTCAGATCTTGTGGGATGTCGCTCATCAGATGCTCTCCGGATGCACGATAAGTCGTGTAGAGGTAGGAAAAATCAGTCGTTCAGGCCGGGCACGCGAATCTTGCCCAGACGCACGAAGGGAGGATTCACGATCCGGGCCGGAACCGGCTTGCCGCGGATGATCACGTCGACGGTTTCGGCATCGCCCGCGGGAATGCGCGCCAGGCCGATACTGCGACCCATGGTTGGCGAGAAGCCACCGCTGGTCAGCTCGCCCTCGCCCTGCGGCGTGGCGACAGCCATGTGCGCACGCAGCACGCCACGACCCTCCAGCAGCACGCCGACGAAGCGCGGCAGGCCACCGGCGGCGCGCTGGGCTTCCAGCGCCGCGCGGCCGATGAAGTCGCGGTCGGCATCGTCGAAGGACACCGTCCAGGCCAGCCCGGAGGCCAGCGGGGTCACGGATTCGTCCATGTCCTGGCCGTAGAGATTCATGCCGGCCTCCAGGCGCAGCGTGTCGCGCGCGCCCAGGCCGCAAGGCCGTACCCCAGCCGCCAGCAGACCATCCCAAAGCGTCTGCACCGCGTCGGCCAGGCCGATGATCTCGAAGCCGTCCTCGCCGGTGTAACCGGTGCGCCCAATGAACCAGTCGCCTTCGGAGACCGCGTTGAACGGCTTCAGCGCGGCAGCCGCCGCGCCGGCATCGCCCAGCAGCGGCGCCGCCTTCGCCACGGCCTGCGGACCCTGAACAGCGAGGATGCAAAGCTCGTGACGCGGCTCGACGCTAATGCCTTCCGGCGCCTGCTGCTGCATCCAGGCCACGTCCTTCTCGGTGGTGCCGGCGTTGACGACGACGCGATACCACTCGTCCGTCATGCGGTAGGTGATCAGATCGTCGATCACCGTGCCCTGCTCGGTCAGCATGCAGGAGTAGAGCGCCTTGCCGGGCGTCTTCAGCTTGGCGACGTCGTTGGCCAGCAGGTGGCGTAGCCACTCGGTCGCACCCGCGCCGCGCACATCCACGGGGGTCATGTGCGAGACGTCGAACATGCCGGCGTCCTGGCGGACGGCGTGATGCTCTTCAAGCTGCGAGCCGTAATGGATGGGCATGTCCCAGCCGGCAAAGTCGACAAACTTCGCACCGGCGGCTTCATGCTGTTCGAACAAGGCTGTCTTGCGGGACATGCAGGCTCCAGGTTTCAAGACGGGCACCCGACACGGTTGTGCCGATACGATGCCCCTCTGTCCTGTTACCTGAGAGATTGGAGCGCGTTGCGCGGCTCCTGCCCCTTCGGTGGCCGGTCGATGCCGGCACTCTCCAGAGTCGACTGAATCCCCGCGGTCCTTTGGCCTGAGCGTTTCCGGGCGAGTTGCGTCGTCGGCGGTCACACGAGGGTGACGCTCTCCCGCAGGGTCATCATCGAACGCGGAGTTTACCGTGCAGTCGCCAGATGGCCAATCCGGTTCAACCGGATGCGCTCGGAAAGCCCGGTTTCACACCCAAGGCGACCTCGGCGAAACGGCGCTTGAGCGGCGTGACCACATCAGCCAGATGCAAGCCGAAGCCGCGAACGGTGGAGACCGCCGGGTTCGCCGTGGAGAACAGTCGGTCCAGGCCGTCGATACCCTGACTCATCTGTGCAATGTCAGCGCGGCGCGCACGCTCGTAGCGACGCAGGGCCGCGGCGCGCAGTCCGACATCCGGATCGGGCATGGCCACGAGCAGCGCGCGCAAGTCATCAAAGCCGAGATTGACGCCCTGCCCGGCCAGCGGATGCACGACATGCGCGGCATCTCCCAGCAGCACGCAGCGGCGGGTGGTGAAGCGCTCCGCGGTCTGGCGCCGGAGCGGAAACGCAAAACGACGGGTGGGCGTGTGCAGCGCCCCCAGCCGGCCGGCGGTGGCCTCGGTAACGGCGTCGGAGAAGGCGGCATCGTCCAGCGCCAGCAGGCGATCGGCCAGCGCGTCATCGGCCGACCAGACCAGCGAGACGCGGCCGTCGAACAGCGGCAACAGCGCCACCGGCCCGGACGGCAGGAACCGCTGCCAGGCGGTGACATCGTGTCCCCGCTCGCTGCGCAAATGGCAAACGATGGCCCGGCCGCCGTAACCGCGCCCCGACACCGCGATGCCCAGCGCCTGGCGACCCGGCGAATTCGCGCCGTCCGCCAGCAACAGTGTGCGGGCACGGACCGGCCGACCGTCGTCGGTCGTGACGGTGACCGCATCGGTTGTTTCGTCCACCGCAGCCAGCGCAGCGCCGAACTCCACGTCGTCCAGCGCGGCCTGCGCCGCGGACACGAGCGCCGCGTTTTCGACGATCGCGCCCAGACCATCCAGACCGAATTCGGCCGCGCGGAAGCGGATGTCCGAGCCGGACACCGCATCCCAGACCGTCATGCCCGCATAACCTTGCGCGCGCGGCGCCAGCCGCGGCCAGAGATCCAGCGATTCCAGCAACTCGATGGATGCCGGCGACAGGGCGAACACCCGCGGATCGATGGCCTCACCGGTCGGCGCCTCCATGGGCTGCCCGGCATCCAGTACCCGGACGCGGTAGCCCTGGCGCCGCAGTCCCAGCGCGGCCACGGCGCCCACCGCGCCGGCGCCAACCACAAGCACATCGCAGTCCATGGCGCCGCTCACGAGACCATCCGCTCGCCAGGTTCCACCGCCGTCACCGGCAGCCCGCGCGCGAGCCGGGGCGGCTGCCCGGCGAATCCGGTGGAACGGATGGCCATCCGGCGCTTGAGCCCGGGCAGCAAATCGGTGGTCAGCAGACCCAGGTTGCGCCCGGTGCGCAGCCCCGGCGTGTGGTTGGAAAACACCTGGATCAGGCCATGGGTCATGCCGGCGACGGCGCGACGATCGGTTTCGCGCCGCCGGGCGTAGGCGGACAGCACGTCGCCCGCGCCGATGTCCCCGCCCGCGGCCAGCGCGTCGGCGAGGATTTCGGCCAGCGTGGCCGCATCACGCAGCCCCAGATTGAAACCCTGCCCGGCAACCGGATGCAGGTTGTTCGCCGCATTGCCGATCAGCACCGAGCGCGGGCCGGCCAGGCGCGTGGCCATGACCCGGTAAAGCGGATAGGCCTGCCGGCCGCCCAGCGAGTGCAGACGACCCAGCCGACGACCGAATCCGGCGTTGAGCTGGTCGAGAAACGCCGCCTCGTCCAGTTCCACCAGCGCATCGGCGACATCGGTCGGGCGGGTCCAGACCAGCACGCAGCGATCATGCGGACCCGGCAACAGCGCGATCGGCCCGTCGGCGGTGAAGCGCTCGAAGGCCTGTCCGTCGATGGGTCGAGACGCCGCGACGCTGCTGACGATCGCCTTGGCTTGGTAATCGTGCATCTCGGCATCGATGCCCATGGCGGCGCGCACCTGCGAGCGTGCACCGTCGGCGCCAACCAGCAGCCGCGCAGTCAACCGGCGGCCATCGTCCAGGGTGACCGCGGCGGCGTCCGGATCATCAAGGTCCAGCGACGCCACCCGGGCGGGGCAGATGAAGTCGATCCGCTCCGCCGGCGTGATGCGCTCGAACAGCGCGCGGCCGACCGTGCGGGTCGGGATCACGTCACCCAGGCCGGACAGACCGTAATCCGCGGCCCGGATACGGGTGATGCCGAACCGCCCCTGATCGGAGATGTGGATCGAGCGCATCTCGGCGGCCTCGTCGGCCATGGCCGACCAGACACCCAAGGTATTGAAGATGACCCGCGACGCGGCGTTGAGCGCGATGGTGCGCTCATCGAAACTGGGCTGATCATCGCTGCCCAGCGGCAGTGGCTCGATCACCGCGATCCTCAGCGGCAGGTCGGCCAGCGCCACCGCCAGACTGGCGCCGACCATGCCGCCACCGGCGATGATCACATCGTATTGGTCAGACACTAGCCCGCCATCAGGGCTTCGATCTCGTCCGCCTGCTTGGGCACGTCGGCGGTCAGGATGCGCGGCTCGCCATCGGTGACGACGACGTCATCCTCGATGCGCACGCCGATGTTCCAGAAGCGTTCCGCCGCGCCGGGCGTGCCTTCGGCGACATAAAGGCCCGGCTCCACCGTGAGCACCATGCCGGGCTCCAGCGGGCGGGACTTGCCATCGTCGTAGTAGGCGCCAACGTCGTGCACATCCATGCCCAGCCAGTGGCCGGTCCCGTGCATGAAGTAGGTCTTGTAGGCCTCATCCTCGATCAACGCATCGACGTCGCCGGTCAACAGGCCCAGATCCACCAGGCCGCGGGTCAGCGTCTTGACCGAGGCCATGTGCACGTCATCCTGCTGGCGCTTGCCAGCACGCACCGCATCGATGGAGGCCAGCTGAGCCTCCAGCACCAGATCGTAGATCGCGCGCTGCTCGCCGCTGAACTTGCCGCCCACCGGGAAGCTGCGGGTGATGTCCGCGCAATAGCCCTCGTACTCGGCGCCGGCGTCGATCAGCAGCAGGTCGCCGTCCCGGAGGATCGCCGAGTTCTCGACGTAATGCAGGATGCAGGCGTTGGCGCCCCCGCCGACGATGGAGCCGTAGGCGCAGTCCATCCGCGACATCGCGAAGCTGTGATGAATCTCGGCGGCGATCTGGTATTCCGCCATGCCGGGCTGGCAGACACGCATGGCCCGGCAATGCGCCTCGGCCGACACCCGGCCGGCATGCGCCATCATCTCCAGCTCCGCCGGCGACTTGATCAGCCGGTGTTCGTGCAGCGTCGCGTCCAGGCTGACGATGGCCTCCGGCGCCGCCGGGCCGCGGCGACTGGCCGCACGCAGGTTGTTGACCCAGCCCAGCACGCGCTGATCCCAGGCCGATGACAACCCCAGGGTGTGGACGATCTTCGAGCGTCCGCGCAGCAGCTTGGGCAGCAAGGCGTCGATGGCGTCCAGCACGTGGCCCTTGTCCGCGCCGTAGTTGGACACCACGCCTTCCGGGCCGGCGCGCAGGCCATCCCAGATTTCCCGCTCGCGATCGCGCGGCCGGCAGAAGAGATGAAATTCGCCGTCGGCATGACCCGGCGCGAGCACGGCCAGCGCATCGGGTTCGTTGAAGCCGGTCAGGTAACGGAAGTCGCTGTCCTGGCGGAACGGGTAATGCACGTCGCGGTTGCGGGTCTGCTCGGTGGCCGACGGGATGATCGCGACCGCATCCTCGCCGATGGCATCCATCAGCCTGCGCCGACGCGCGGCGAATTCGTCGGGCTCGATCACCGGGCCGGTCGGAACGTTCTGGGTATCGAAAGGACTCATCAGTGAATCGACTCCTGCCGGTCCTTCGACTCGGCCTGTTCGTGCAATTCGAAGAACAGCATCTGCGCACCCACGCGCACGTACTCGATCAGCTCGGCATAGGCGGTCTCTTCCGACTCGCTTTCCTCGATGCTGCCGGCGCGGGCGATTTCGCCGAAATCGCGCACCACTTCCTGAGCATCGCCGGACAGCGCGTCGATGGAAAAGCCGGGCAGCGACGCCGCGCCGAACAGGAATCCCTGGCACCAGAGCGCCAGCGATTGCACGCGATCGGACAGCGACGCGGTGTCGTCCGGCAGCATCGGGGCGAACCCCATGTCGGCGTCGACGAAATCATTGGCGGTATCGCCGCGCAGCTGCTCCAGCACCGTGCGGGCGGCGTCAGCGGCAGCGCCATTGCTCAGATCCGCGGCAATGCCGAGATCCACGGGCGGTTCGATCCCGGCCGCGATCATGCCGGCCAGGGTGCCGTGATATTCCGCGCCCGGCTGGTGGATCCCCAGGCCGGATAGCGCGTCTTCCAAGCTGTCGTAATCGATGTCCGTCATGGCTAAGGCCGAGAGAAAGACCCGCTATGATAACGCGGTCTCCCCTGCATGAAGCGCTTTGTGAACCGCCTCCCCGATCCCGTCGCGATGATGCAGTCGCTCATCGCGCTACCCAGCATTTCCAGCGCGCAACCCGCCATCGACCAGAGCAACCGGGCGGTCGCGGAGCAACTCGCCGCCTGGCTGGAGCCGCTGGGGTTTCGCTGCGAGCTGCTGCCGCTGCCGCTCCAGCCGCACAAGTGCAACCTGATGGCGACGCTGGGCCGGGGTTCCGGCGGGCTGGTGCTGTCCGGCCACCTGGACACGGTGCCCTACGACGAGGGCGCCTGGACCAGCGATCCGTTCGCGGGAACCGTGCGCGACGGTCGGCTCTACGGCCTCGGCAGTTCCGACATGAAGGGGTTTCTGGCCCTGGCCACGACCGCGGCCGCGCGGTTCCAGCCCGATCAGCTGAAGGAGCCGCTGATCCTGATCGGCACCGCCGACGAGGAAACGGGCATGGAGGGTGCCCGGATGTTGCTGGAGTCGGGCCGGCCCCGCGCCCGCCACGCGGTCATCGGTGAGCCCACCGGCATGCGCCCCATCCGCGCCCACAAGGGCATTCTGATGGAAGCGATCCGGGTCAGGGGCCGGGCCGGGCATTCCAGCAATCCGGCGCTGGGGCTCAATGCCATTGAAGGCATGGCTCAAGTGATCGACGGCTTGCGGGGCCTTCAGGGCGAGCTGCGCGAACGCTTCAACGACCCGATCTTCGCGGTTCACCACCCGACACTGAACATCGGGCACATCTGCGGCGGCGACGCGCCGAACCGCATCCCGGCGCTTTGCGACCTGCATATCGACCTGCGTTTTCTACCCGGCATGTCCATCGAGGACCTGCGCGAGCGGATTCACCGTGCCGTCGAGACCGCACTGGCCGGGACCGACTATGGGTTGGACGTGCATCCGCTGTTCGACGGCACGCCGGCGCATGGCTGCGATGCCGGCGCGGCGATCTGCCGGGCGGCCGAGCGGTTGACCGGGCACGCCGCCGGTACGGTGGATTTCGCGACCGAAGCCGGTTACTTCGGCGCGTTGGGCATGGAGACCATCATCATGGGCCCCGGCGACATCGACTGCGCCCACCAGCCGGACGAGTTCCTGCCGCTGGATCGCGTCGAGCCGACCATCGATCATCTCGCCGCGCTGATTCATCGATTCTGCGTGGAGCCGGACGACACGGCGACCACCATCGCAACGGAAGGGTCACCCGCATGAGCCAGCATCCTCTGGTCGAGGCACTGCGCGAATTCGCGCCGTATCTGCATGCCCATCACGGCCGCACCTTCGTGCTGTGCATTCCCGGCGAGGCACTGCGCGGGGACGATCGCCGCGCGCTGATCTACGACATCGCACTGCTGCGCAGCCTGGGCGTGCGGCTGGTGCTGGTGCACGGTGCCCGCCCGCAGATCGAATCCCG
>NZ_CAXFCL010000184.1:0-4045 GCF_964000955.1 uncultured Abyssibacter sp. | reverse complement strand
GCATCGCCAACGAGAAACCGCCGATCATCTCGGACATGTATTCCAGATCGCCGGACAGCACCAGTTCCACGCCATGCGGCAGGTTTTGCATCGACGGCAGAGCCTGCGCCGCCTTCAACACGTCACCAACCGGCTGGCCGTTCAGGCCCACCGACAAGGTGACCACGCGGCGCCGATCGTAGCGGTCGATCTGGGCCGGCCCGCCGGCGATCTCGATGTCCGCGATGTTGCGCAGCGGGACCGGAGCGCCCTGAGCGCTGTTGATTCGCAGCTGCCCGATCATGTCGGGATTCGTCCGCGCCGACGGGTCAAGCTGCACGCGGACGTACACCTGGCGCCCCGGCAGATTCAGCCGCGGCAGGTTGAAGTCGTAATCACCCACGGTGGCGATGCGCACGGCGCGGCCAATCGCCTCCGAGGTGATGCCCAGCTCCGCGGCCCGGGCGAAATCCGGGCGGATGACGATTTCCGGCCGCATCAGGCTGGCCGTCGACGTGACGATGCCCACATTCGGCAATGTGCGCAGCTCGGCGCCGACATCCTGCGCGGCCTTGAGCAGCAGGTCCGGCTCGTCGCTGGCCAGCAGCAGGTTCATCTTCTCGCCCAGCAGGCCGCGACCGATGCTGATCCGCGCGCCAGGAATCGGCGCCAGCGCATCCCGCATCGCGATGCGGATTTCGTCAATGCCGCGCGTGCGCTCATCGGGTGGCAGCAGCCGTGCCGTGAGCTGCGCCTTGCGCACCTCCGCCGCCGCGTTGTCGGCACGCATGTTGCCGGTCTGCACACCGGCTCCGATGGTCGTGTAAACCGACGGAATGTTGGGCAGTTCAAGCAGACGGCGCCGGGCCTCCTCGGCCAGCGCGCGGGTCTGTTCCAGCGAGCTGCCGGGCGGCGCCTCGACGATGGCGACCTCGGTGGAGGTGTCCTGCGCGGCGATGAAGGCCATCGGCAACTGGCTGATCACGAACACCGAGCCGGCGAAGAACGCACCAGCCCCCACGACCGTGGACACCGGGTGTTCCAGGCACCAGCGTACCGAGACCAGGTAACGACGCATCAACGCGCCATCCCCGTGCTGCTCCGGCGTGGGCTTGAGGATGTAGGCCGCCATCATCGGCGTGAGCAGCCGCGCCACCAGCAGCGAAAACATCACCGCGGCGGCGGCGGTCCAGCCGAACTGCCGGAACAGACTGCCGGTCAGTCCGCTCACAAACGCGGTGGGCAGGAACACCGCGACCAGGGTCAGCGTGGTCGCGATCACGGCCAGGCCGATCTCGTCGGCGGCCTCCTTCGCGGCCTGCATGGGCGGCTTGCCCATTTGCAGATGCCGCATGATGTTCTCGACCTCGACGATGGCATCGTCGACCAGAATCCCGATGACCAGGGTCAGCGCCAGCAGGGTCAGCACGTTGAGGTCGTAGCCGACGATCGACAGCACCAGAAAGGTCGGGATGATGGACAGCGGCAGGGCCACGGCGGAGACCAGCGTGGCCCGCCAGTCGCGCAGGAACAGCCAGACGACGAGCACGGCGAGAATGCAGCCCTCGTAGAGCGCCTTCATCGCGACCTCGTACTCCGAGCGGCTGAAGTCCACGGTATTGGAGACTTCGACAAACTCGATGTGCGGATAGTCGGCCCGCAACGTCGCGATGGCCTTGCGGGCCGTCTCGGCGGTGCCAACCTCGTCGTGACCGCGGGCGCGCATCACCTCGAAACTGACGACCGGTTCGCCGTCCAGCAACGCCAGCTGGCGCCGTTCGGCATGGGTATCACGAACATCGGCGACATCACCCAGCCGGATGCGTCGGCCATCGGTCAGCGGCAGCGACATCGCGGCCAGTTCCGATGCGCTGCTCACCTTGCCCAACGTGCGGACGGATTGTTCCAGCCCGCCCAGATCGCCACGGCCGCCGGGGGCCTCCTGCTGCATGCGGCTGAGCTGGCTGCTGATCTCGCCCGCCGTCACGCGCAGGGCCTGCAAGCGCACCGGGTCCAGCTCCACCCGAACCTCGCGCGTCACCCCGCCCTGTCGCCGCACCTGGGCGATGCCCTTCTGCTTCAGCAACTCGCGGCCGACCACATCATCCACAAACCAGGACAGGTCCGCCTCGTCCATCGCCTCCGACGACAGCGCGTAGGTCAGCACGGGCAGACCCGCGATTTCCACGCGGGCGACGATGGGTTCCTGCAACGCTGACGGCAGCGTCGAGCGAATGCGGGTGATGGCATCGCGGGTGTCGATCACGGCCTGCTGGGTCTCCTTGTCGTAGGAGAACTCCACGATCATGTTCACCGCGCCATCGTTGATGGTGGTCGTCACATGCCGCACGCTGCCGATGCTGGACACCGAATCCTCGATCGGGCGGGCGACCTCGGCTTCCAGCTGTTCCGGTGACGCCCCCGGCAGATTGGCCGTGACCGTGACCGACGGGAATTCCATGTCCGGCATGCTCTGCACGCCGAGCTTGGCGAAAGCGACCAGCCCCGCCGCGGTGAGCATGAAGAACAGCAGGATTGACGGCGTGGGCTGACGAATCGCCCAGGCGGAAACATTCATGATCCGGACGCCACGATGTCCACCCGGTCGCCATCGGACAGGAAAGCACCGCCTGCCTTCACGAAGCGCTGATCGCGGGTTGCCCCCTCGAGAATCTCGACCTGGCCGGCATGCCGGCGACCGGTCGTGATCTTGATGCGGCGGGCACGCTGCTGATCGTCGATCCGCACCAGATACTGATTGCCGTCACGCAGCACGACGGCGGTTTGCGGCAGGGCCAGCGCCTCGCTGGAGGTGAGCAGGAATCGGCCGGAGACATACATGCCGGCGGCCAGGCCGCTATTCACGGGCAGATCCACGTAGGCGATTCCGTTGCGGGTGCGCGGATTCACCGTCGGGGAGAGCTGGCGCAGCGTGCCGGTGACGGTCTCGCCACCCGGGCCGGCCAGTTCCGCCGTCGCGCCCGACTGCAGGCGCGGCATCGCATCGGCAGGCAGCTCGGCGCGCCATTCCAGACGGTTCTGACGCACCAGCCGAAACAGCTCCTCACCCATCGTGCTCACGCCACCCAGCGTGGCCGATCTTGATGAGATGACGCCGTCATCGGGCGCCACGACCCGCGCATGCGCCAGCTCCAGCGCCTGCGCTTCGCGCTGGGCCCTCACGGATGCCAGCTGCGCCGCCGAGACCGCGGCGCCGGTGCGGTAATCCTCGATCACCTGCCGGGAGACCGCGGCGGTTTGTTCCAGGCGATCCGCCCGGTCCAGGTCCGCCTGGGCGCGGGCATGGGTTGCCTCGGCCTCAGCCAATGCCGCATCCAGCCGGGCCAGCCTGGCGCGCAGCATGTCCTCGTTGTACCGCGCGAGGAGCTGCCCCTTGCTGACCACGTCACCGATCTCGACCAGGGTCTCCTGCAAGCGAACGCCGGAGACTTCCGCGCCGACGATGGCCTCCTGCCAGGCGCTCACTTCTCCGCTGGCGGTCAACACCTGAGGCCAAACCTCGACTCGCGGCGACACCAGTTCCACCGTCAAGACGGCGCGTGTCTCCTCCGTCTCTTCCGACGCTGGCTGACCACAGGCACTCATCAACACCACCGGAAGCACCAGGGCCCAGCCCGCGGCAACACGCTTCCACCCTCTCCGGCACTTCACAGGCTTCAACAAAACCGACTCCCCCTGTCGATATCGGACCACGGCGGCGCGGCTCGGGTGGAGCCGTGGCGAATCGCGGCCGCCGACGCTGATCAGCGCTTGAGTTTGTAGGCGACGACCGAGTCGCCCATGGTCGAGCCGTACATGCTGTGCCCCCCGGCGGTCAGTACGACGTATTGCGTACCGCCATCCTCGTAGGTCATCGGCGGCGCCATGCCGGCCGCGGGCAGTTCCGCGTGCCACAGGGTTTCACCCGTGCGCAGATCGAAGGCCCGCAGACGGTCATCCAGCGTGTAGCCGATGAAGACCAGACCACCGGCCGTGACCAGTGGGCCGCCCGCCCCCGGTGTGCCGAAATTCACGTCGAAGGGCAGATGCGCCATCTTGTGGATGC
>NZ_CAXFCL010000183.1:0-22030 GCF_964000955.1 uncultured Abyssibacter sp. | reverse complement strand
CCGCCCCGCGCTGGAGGAGATCGTCGTCACCGCGCAGAAGCGCGAGGAAGACCTTCAGACCGTCCCGCTGTCGGTGACCGCCATCGGCGGGGACGATCTGGTCGACAAGGACATGGGCGACATGAACGAGGTGGCGAACTACGTGCCCAACCTCGATGTTCTCGCGGTGCCGACCTTTCCCAGTATCTACATGCGGGGCCTGGGTTCCAGCTACAACCGCGGTTTCGAGCAGTCGGTCGCCATCCTGATCGACGAGGTGTTCTACGGCCGGGCCTCGTACATCAACCAGGGGTTGCTGGATCTGCAATCCATCGAGGTGCTGCGTGGCCCTCAGGGCACGCTGTTCGGCAAGAATTCCTCCGCCGGCGCCATTCACTTTCGTACCGCGAAGCCGGAACGGGCATTCGGGGTGAATGCCGACGCCCAGTTCGGCGTGGATGACCACCGACGTTTCCGATTGACCTCCACCGGCCCGGCGGGCGATGACCTGAGCTGGCGCGTGGCCCTGCTCAGCGACCGGCGCGACGGTCGCGTGCACAACACGGGCACCGGCGTCGACGAGGAGAATCTCGACAACGTCGGCGCCCGGGCAAGGCTGCTGTGGGAGCCGTCCGACACGCTGAGTCTGGAACTCAGCCTCAATACCAGCATCGTCAATCAGGAGGGTTCCGGCAGCCAGCTGATCGAGGTGCGTGACCGGCATCTGGCGGCGATGCGCGTGTTCGACGACACGGTCGGTGATGATCCCTATGACGATCGAACCTCCACCGACTTTCCGGCGGGCGTCGCCCGCGATGCGCGGGATGGCACGCTCAAGATCGATCGCGAGTTCGACGGCGGCACGGTGTTCACCAGCATCACCAACTATGCGTGGCTGGACGAGATCGTCAGCTTCGATGCCGACGTTTCTCCGGTACCGTTTCTGGTGCTGGACAACAACGAGGCGCTGCGCCAGTACAGCCAGGAGTTCCGCCTGACCTCACCGCCGGGCGAGTTCGAATACGTTGCCGGCCTGTACGGCCTGCGTACCGACCTGCGGGCGACCTACGACATCACCGACTATCTGATGCTCAACGAGATCTTGCAGATCACCGGGGAGCTGGAGCGCCGGGGCTGCGTGGTCAGTCCGACGCCCGAGGCCTGCCAGGACGCGGTGCTGGACGACGCGGTCAGCGGCGCGCTGGCTGGGCAGACCATCCGGGCGCGTATCGCGGCCGAAGGTGGTACGGCGGAGCCGGTCGAAACGGCGTTCACCCGCTTCGATCAGCTCACCGACAGCCTGGCGCTGTACGGGCAGTTCACCTGGCACTTCAGGCCGCGGTGGTCGGCGACATTCGGCGGTCGCCTGAACTACGAGAGGAAGTCCCTGGATGTCTCCCATCGTCTGTTCAACAACCGGACCGGGCAGGATGGCAACGCCATCCTCAGCGGGTCGCAGGGACTGCCGGGCGTGGGGTTCGGGCTGGGCGATTCCCCGCTGGGATCGATCATCTTTCCCGTGATCATCAACGGCGACACCCAGTTTCAGGCGCACCGCGAGCGGGAGGACTTCAACCTGATCCCGAAGCTCTCGCTGCAGTTTGATTTCGCCGCCGATGCCATGGCTTACGCGTCGGTGGCACGGGGCTACAAGTCCGGCGGCTTCAACGCGCAGCCGGTGAACGATGAGCAGCTGGAGTTCGACGAGGAAGACGCGCTGACCTACGAGATCGGCATCAAGTCCGAGCTGCTGGGCCGCGCCGCGCGGCTGAATGTCTCGCTGTTCCGCACCGACTTCGACGGCCTGCAGGTCGCGACCTTCAACGGCTTCAGCTACGTGGTCGGCAACGCCGCGTCCGCGACCATCCAGGGCATCGAATACGAAGCTGTGCTGCTGACGCCATATAGCGTGCTGTTCGGTCTCAACGGCGCGTTCACGCAGGCCGAGTACGACGACTTTTCCAGCGCGCCCTGTCCGGCCGAGGAAACCGCCTCGCCGCCCTGTGATCTCAGCGGGCAACGCCTGCGTCTGGCTCCCGAGCTCAAGACGACATTCACCGCGGGGTGGGAGGGCAGCCCCTGGCGCTGGCCGGTGGTCGCCACCGCCGGGATCACCGCCAGCTACACCAGTGACGTGCCGTTGGCGACCGATCTCGATCCGGTGGACTACCGCGTGCCGGGCACGACCTATGGCGTGCAGCTGGGTCTGAAATCCGCCGGCGGAAACGGCTGGCGGGTCACCTTGTTCGGCGACAACGTGACCGGACACGAATCGCTGGCCGGTGCGCAGGATGCGCCCGCCTACCGCGGCACCCATTTCGGCGGGGCCTTTCCCGGCCCCACCTACGAACTGGAGGTCGGCTACCGCTTCTGACGCTTCGTCGGTGCTCAGCCCGCGATGTTCAGTTCGATGGTCTCGATGGCCTGCTGGCGAATCGGTTCGGCGCAGAACGGAACTTCCAGCCACTGCTTTTCGCCGTACATCGCGGTCTGGTCCGCATGGTAGGGCGAGGTCGGGTCCGGCGATTGCGAATACGTCGTGATCGTCGACATGCGCGGGCAGGCGCCATCCGGGAAGCTGACGACCTGGGTGTAGGTGTTGCCGTGATACGGGTTGGCGTAACCGGTGGCCGGATCCCACTCGATGTTGAGAATGCTGTAGGAACCCATGCGGTCGATGCCCCCGTGCAGCGGATAGTGCACGCCGGCGCGCTCGATGTACTGGTAGTCACGCAGCGTCGCGTCCAGTGCGATGCCGGCGTCGTTCAGCTCGGCCACGGCATCGGCCAGCGCCATCTGCACGGTCGGGTGGACGACGTTGAGTCCGGATGGCGTGTTGATCGGGTCCTGCGCACTGAACGGCAGCAGAAACGCATGCGTGCCCAGCAGTCGCGTCTGCGTGGTGGTCCCGGACGGCAGGGTGGTGCCGGTCAGGCGGCCCGCGATGCGGCGGAACAGCAGCGCGCCGGGCGAATCGAGATTGGTGGTCAGGTCCCATTCGGCGAGGATCGGACAGGCATCGGAAATGTCCACCACGCCGCCGCTGCCCAGGGCCACGCCCAGCGTGTTGCAGACCGTGACCAGGTCGTCCCGCCACAACTCGCCCAGATACTGGCGTGAGCCGAACAACCAGTCCTTCATGATGTCGTGGGTGAAGCCGGTGCCCGGATAACCGTCGGTGCCGGCCAGGCGTTCCTGAATCATTTTCAGGCCGAGACGTGTGCGCAACCGTCGCTCGGTGCCTTCCTCTCCGAGCAGGCGCGGATAGCCGGTCAGCGGCTCCTCGGGATTGGACAGCCAGTAGGAATCGTTGGAGTTGCTGACATAGTCGTCGCGGAACAGTCGCGGTAACTGGGACGGGCCGAAGATGCCCGGCACGACGGCATCCGGGTCGTCATCCCAGGCGCAGGCCGAGCGGCTGCCGTCGAGTATCGGCAGGCCCAGCAGCGGGAACGCCACCTCCCCCAGCACGGAACCGCAGGTCACGGCCTTGGCGTCATCGACATTGGCCGACACCGTGATGTCGCCGTAGAACGCCTCGCCGGAGCGGTCCACCGCCACGGTGTTCGCCCAGGGGATACCCTGCAAGCCATCCAGCAGCGCCTCGAACTCGCGCACCGACCGAACGTCGGCCAGCTTCACGAAGTGGTTGAGATAGCGCATATTCCCGGCGTTCGGGTCGGCCAGGGCAAAGCCCAGCACCGGTGTCCAGACGAAGATCGGCAGGCCGGCGATGTTGGTCACCATGGGCCCGTAGCGGGTGGTGTACAGCGTGCGTTCGACGGTGGTCACGCTGCCGTCTTCCTGCAATGTCTCGGCGCTCAGTGGCCAGGCCTGCATGGCTTCCACCTGGCCGTCGACCAGATAGCTGTGCGCGCCCGCGAGGGTGAGCTGGTACGGCGTGAAGCGGAACGCCGCCGATGTCGTGTGCGACCAGGCGACATCGCGGTTGGTGCCGATGACGATGAAGGGCAGGCCGAGAAAGGTCGTGCCGGAGATTTCCAACCGGTCGGGAATCCGGAAGCTTGCCTGATAGAAGATGCCAGGATCGTTGTACGTCTGGTGCGGGTTGCCGAGCAGGATCGGCGTGCCGTCGGCGCTGGCCTCGGTGCCGACCGCCACGGCGTTACTCGCCATGTGGCCGCCCGGATGCCAGTCGTGCGCGTTGCGCAGCGCGGAGATCATGTCCGGCACGTCATCGGCGCTGGCGCTGAGCAGTGGCGCCGCGCTGCCGATGCCGTCCACCGACGGGGCCGATCCGGCGAAGATCGCCAGCGTGTAGGCCATGCGGAACACGTCGTCGATGGTGATCGGCTTGACCCAGTCGGCGCCACGACAGGTGGGGTCGGGCAACTGGTCGACACCGGTTTCCGCGAGATAGCGGTTGTAGCCGGCGACGTGTCCGGCGAACAGGTCGCGAATCTCCGGGCCGGGGCCCAGCGGCGGTGGTTCCGCCGCGAGCCGTTCCACCGTGCCTTGCGCGCGGATCAGCTTGAAGAAGAAATCGCTGTTGAGGTTGTTGAAGGTGAAGCCGTTGGCGGGAAACGGAAAATCCGCGTCGGCACCGAAGTGGCGGGAGCGTTCACCGGCGGTGGTGACGTAGAACTCGGCAATGCGGCAGATCGCGTCCTTCGCCGAGACGTAACCGTAGCCGTAGCCGAGGCCATGCCAGTCACCGGCCTCGATATGCGGTACGCCGCCCGCCGTGCGCTGGATGGTGACCGAGGAGACATCGGGCGAGGCGCCACCGGCGGGCGGCTGGCTGGGGCCGCAGGCGACAAGCATGAGCACGATCGTCGTGATCGCAATCCGTGGTCCGATGGTTTGCATGTGCGGTGCCTCCTGCTTACGCATGCATGGTCGTTCAGCGCATTCGGGTCATCCCGTGCTGCCGTGATCGTGGTGTTTGGCTTATTGCGCCCGCAGACCGTGGTCGCGGAACAGCAGGAAGGCCTCGCGCGAGGTCTTGGCCGGCGTATAGCCGAATTCTTCCTTGAGCCGCCGGTTGTCCAGCACCGGGCGGAACTGGATGAACTTGATCTGTTCCGGGGCGTAGCGCGTCAGGCCCAGCTTCCGGCCGATCTTCAGCCCGGCGACGATCAGCGGCGCCGGCAGCTTGAGCACCGGCTTGCCGATCAGCGCGCCGAGTTCGTCGATGGTCAGGCAGCCGTCACCGGCGACGTTGTAGATGCCGCCGTTTCCGGTCTCCACGCCGTGCTGGATGATGCCGACCAGGTCCTGATCCCAGATGAACACGAACGGCGAGTCGTAGCCGCGGATCGCCAGCAGGCGCTTTTTCTCGAACAGATTGGTGATCAGGTTGCGGGTGTGGGCGCCGATCACCGTGCCCACGCGCAGGATCAACTGCGTCAGTTCCGGATGCGCCTCGCGGTACTCGGCCAGCAGTTCCTCGACCTGACGCTTGTGGTCGGCGTAGGGCATTTCGACGTTGCCGCGCAGCGTATCGGTCTCGGAAATCCACTCCGGGTTGTCGGCGTAGTAGCCATAGGCCGCGCCGCTGCTGGTGACGGTGACATGTTTCACGCCGCCGGCCAGGCAGGCGTCGAGCACGTTGCGGGTGCCGTTGACGTCGATGTCGTAATCGCGAGCGCGGTCGCCGCTGAACTCCAGCACCGCCGCCAGATGCACGACATGGCTGATGTTGTTGTCGATGACCAGATCGCGCAGGGCAGGATCACGGATGTCCATCGCCCGCAGGTCGAAACCTGCCTCGTTGTCACCGCGCAGGTCGATACCAATGACGTTGTGGTGCTCGGCCAGGCGTCGGGCGACGTGGCGGCCGATGTAGCCGCCGGCGCCGGTGATGAGTACGTTCATGCCGCCCGCGCCGCGGCGGGGAGGTCGGCCTGGAGCGCGTCGATCTGGGCGGTCAGCACCTTGTTGTAGGCCTGCTTGTTGACGTAGTAGGCCATGCGGTCGAGCTTGAGGTAGGCGTAGCCGCCGTCCAGCCGCTCGCTTGCGTGCTGGGTCTTCTTCGTTTGCAGGGCCTTCGCCGATGCCGCGCCGTTCTTCAGTTGCAGGATGTAGAGGGCGACCATTTCCGCCTGGCGGTTGCGCGCCTCCCAGCCCAGGCCGGTGGCCTCGACCATGCCCATCATGAACAGGTTGTCCGAATGGGGGTGGAAGCAGTTCAGATAAAGCTCCGGCGCCGGGCCGTCCCAGTTCAGTTCGGCCTTGTCGATGAACGGGTAGTGCAGCTTGTAGCCGGTGGCCTGGACGATCAGGTCGTACTCGCCGGTGCTGCCATCAACGAAGGTCACGGTGTTGCCGTCGCAGTGCTGGATGTCCTTGCGCACCTTGACGTCGCCGTGGCCGGCGTAGTGCAGCAGCAGCGAGTTCAGCACCGGATGCGATTCGTAGAGCTTGTAGTCCGGATCGGGCAGGCCGTAGTCGGAGGGTTTGCCGACCAGAGCCTTGATCACGGTGCCGTCGATGAACTGCTTGATCGGTCGGGGCAGGCTCATCTGACCGGCGCCCAGCGTGTCGATTGGTCGACCCAGCACGAACTTGGGCAGGAAGTGATAGCCGCGGCGCAGCGACATGTCGACGCTGCTGGCGTGGTGCACGGCGTCGACCGCGATGTCCGCGCCCGAGTTGCCGCAGCCGATGATCAGCACCCGCAGGCCGTCGAACATCTTCGCGGTCTTGTACTCGCTGGAGTGGATCACCCGGCCGGTGAAGTTGCCGGGCAGTTCCGGCCGGTTCGGTTCGTGCAGCGTGCCGTTGCACAGCATCAGCCCGTCGAACACCCGGGTCTGCTCTTCGCCGTTGCGGCGCGTGGTGATTTTCCACTGCTCGCCGCTGCGTTCGGCGCGGACCACCTCGGTCTCGAATTCGAAATGCGGGTACAGGTCGAAGTGCTTCGCGTAGTCCTGGAAGTACCGCTTCAGTTCGCTGTGATGCGGGTACTCGGCAACATCATCGTCCATCGGGAATTCCTTGAATTCCGTCATCCGCTTGGAGGAGATGAGATGCGCCGACTCGTACATCGTGCTGGTCGGGCTGTCGGCATCCCAGAGCCCGCCGACATCACTGTGGATCTCGAATCCGAGGAAGGGAAGACCGAGTTTCTGAAGGTTGCGTGCCATACTCAGCCCTGTCGGGCCGGCACCGATGATGGCGTACATTACTTGGATGACCATGCATTTTTCCGGAGAGCCTAGCGTAGTGATGCGCGGGCTCCGCGTCCCGGGCCATTCGGGACAGGACATGAACAAATCGGGACCATGAGCGAGCCTACCGTCACCCGGCGTTTCAGCCAGGCGCTCGTGGATGCCGCGGAGCGATTGGGGATCACGACACCGCTGCTGGCTCCCGGCGATGACCGCGTCAGCCTGGATGTGCATGACGCGCTGTGGCGGCAGCTTGCCGCCGGCAGCAGCGATCCGCTGATCGGGTTGCAACTGGCGCTGCACCTGCAGGTGGGGCATCTCGACGTCGCCGGGCTGCTGCTCATGAGCTGCGAAACGCTGGGCGAGGCGCTGGAGCTTTACACCGAATATCATCCCATCGTGAGTCAGGGCGGTGAGGTCTGGTTTCATCCCGCTGGCGACCTGTTGGCGCTCTGCTATGCCGGTCGCTACGAACTCTGTCGCGAACCCCGGTGCGAGATGTCGCTGGGCTATGCCATCCATCTGGCGCGCTGGTGCACCGGCGGGCGTTTCGAGCCGGAGGCCGTCGAATTCCGTCACGCACCGCTGGATCGGGAGTCGCGTTATGCCGAACTGCTCGGCTGTCCGGTGCGTTTCGGTGCCGACGAGGACCGCTTGCTGTTTCGCCCGGACATGCTGGAGCTGCCGTTGATTCAGGCGAATCCGGCGCTGCGTGACCAGCTGCGTGAACTGGCCGATCAGATGCTCGGCCGGCTGGGCCAGCGAAGCCTGTCGGTCACGGTGTCGGAGCTGGTGCACCGGCATCCGCAGGCGAGCAAGGACGACATCGCGAACCTGCTGGCCATCAGCGGGCGGCATCTGAGCCGCAAGCTGGCCGAAGAGGGGTTCTCCTTCAAGCATCTGCGGGACCGCGAGCTGCAAACCCTGGCGATCCGGGCGCTGGAGCGGGGCGACAAGATCGCCGTGATCTCGGTCGAGCTCGGCTTTTCCGACGAAAGCGCCTTCAGTCGCAGTTTCCGCCGCTGGACCGGCGTATCGCCGTCGCAGTACCGCGCCTGATCGACGTCAGTTCGCGTGGATTCGGTCCACTTGGGTCAAGTTGTTGGCACGTTCGGTCATTCTGTTCCTGTTGGACTTTCCGTAGCGTCCCATGGTTTGGCTGGTGGGAATTGTGGCGTTGTCGGTCTGGCGCCGCCATGATCCGACAGGAGACGACGGGAGAACGGCACGGATGTCTTCCAAGCAATTCCGGGGTGTGTGGCTGACGCTTTGTCTGCTGATTCCGACGGCTGTCGGCGCGGCGGACGACGATCTCGACTTCCTGTTCGATTCCGAGCCAGAGCAGGAACAGGAGCAGGCGCCGCAGGCCGAGGAGGCGCAGGCCCCGTCGTCTGACGAGTCGGCGCCTGCCGAAGCGAACGCCAACCCGGAAACGGTGGAGGCGATTCCGCTGTCCGAGCCGGTCAAGTCGCCGGCGGCCAAGCAGCCTCCCCGGTCCATCGAGGAAATCGTCGTCACCGCGCAGAAGACCGAGCAGAGTCTGAGCGATGTGCCGGTGTCGGTGACGGCGTTGCAGGGTGAGTTCATCCAGGACAACGCGGTGGGTGATCTGACCGAGGCCTCCACCTACGTGCCCAATGTCCGGGTCGAATCCACCAGCCCGACCTCGCCGCAGGTGTTCATCCGCGGTTTCGGCACCAACACCTTCAATCCGAGTTTCGAACCGTCGGTGGGCCTGGTTCAGGACGATGTGTTCTTCGCGCGCGGCTCCTACTTCACCCAGTCCATGTTCGACCTGGAACGGATCGAGGTGCTGCGCGGGCCGCAGGGCACGCTGTTCGGCAAGAACACCATCGCCGGCGTGTTCAACATCGTGACCCGGTCGGCTCCGGAGAGCGGCACCGAGGCGAACATCAGCTACAGGCGGAATGATCTGCAGGACGACCGGATCGAGGGCGGCATCGGCGCGAGTCTCACCGACTCGCTGGGCGTGCGGTTGTCCGTGCTGGAGGATCATCGCCATGGACGCCTCTACAACACGCTGATCGACCGGTACGAGGACAAGTCGGACCAGTCCGCCCAGCGCCTGCGCTTCGACTACGCCGGCGATTCCGGACTGGATTTCGCGCTGATCGCGCAACGCTCGGAAACCAAGGTGAACTTCTGGCCGCGTCAGCTGCTGAACCTCGACGAGGATACGGAAAATTACCTCGCGACCTTTGATCCCGAGATCGAGGACGACCCCACGGATTTCCAGACCAGCTTCGATATTCCTGGCTACATGAATGTCGACTCGTGGACGGTGTCCGGCTCCGGGAGCAAGGACTTCGGCGCGGTGCTGGGTCTGGACGGACTGGAGAGCACCGTGGTGATCGCCGGCTCGCACATGGACGTGACCCAGTTCCAGGATCTGGACACCTCGCCCGCGGACCTGATCCGCCTGTTCGGGGACAAGGAAGACTACGCCCAGCATTCGGTGGAGTGGCGGTTCACCGGTCGCGGCGGGGCACCCTGGGGCTGGGGGCAGGGCACGGAATTCGTCGCCGGGCTTTACGCGTTGCAGGCCGACTATCACATCATCACCGGCATCGAGGCGGGCGAGGATCTGGCCTCCTACGCGTTGACCAATTCCGGGTTGCAACTGATCAGCGGTGGCGCCATCGCCGGCATCCCGTTTGCCGGCGCGGGAACCGCCACCGGTCTGCTGGGACCGCTGCTGGGGCCGCTGACCGGCACCGTGGTCGGCGAGGATCGCTACACCTTCAACTTCCGTCAGCGAACCCGCACCTATGCGGCGTTCGGGCAGTTGACCTGGGACCTGACCCAGCGCTGGTCGGTCACGCCGGGCCTGCGGTTCAACGTGGAGGACAAGGCCATCGATTCCCGAGGCACGAGCTCCTGCCGGACCAAGCCCGTGACCCAGCAATGTCTGGTGCAGTTGATCGTGGGCGCCAGCGACTATGACGAGAGCGGCATCCAGCGGGACGAGTCGAACCTGTCCCCCAAGGTCTCGGTCATGTACCGGCACGATGACGACCTGAGCGTGTTTGCGACCTGGGCGCGTGGCTACAAGAGTGGTGGCGCCAACGCGATTTCCTTCGAAGGGGAGGAACTGGAGTACGGCCCCGAAAACGCCACGTCCGTGGAGCTGGGCGTGAAGAGCCACTGGCTGGATCGAACGCTTAGCGTGAACGCCACCGCCTACCGGATGGATTTCGACGATTTGCAGGTACTGGCCTTCAACGGATTCTTCTTCGACGTGACCAATGCGGGATCCGCCTACTCCACCGGCGTGGAGCTGGATTCCCTGTGGCTGGCACCGTACCGGCCGCTGACGATCAATGCATCGGTCGGCTGGCTGGAAGCGCGCTACAAGTCCTACTCGGGTGCCCCGGCGCCCGTCGCGGAGGGGTTGGGCGAGACGCAGGATCTCAGTGGCCGAACGCTTGCGTTCGCGCCGCGCTGGTCGGCGTCGCTGACGCCCACGCTGGACTACATGCTCGGCGGGCTGTCGCTCAAGCTCGGGGTCAATGTGCGCCACCAGGGCGACCAGTACACCGACACCGACCTGGACGAGAACACCTTCGTGCCGGCGCACACGATCTACTCGGCGCATGTCCGGCTGGCGGCGGCGTCGGAGCGCTGGAACATTTCCGCGGGCGTGAAGAACCTGACCGACGAGCGCGTGCTCAACCAGGCGCTGGATACCGCGTTGTTCCCCGGCGTGTATCTGGCCAATCAGCAGCCCGGACGAACCTTCTACGGAAGCCTCAGCGTCCAGTGGTAGCCGGCGCGGGCATGGGACTGGCAACCGTCATCCAGGTCCTGTTCCTGTTCGGCGTGCCGGCGCTGCTGATCTGGTCCGAACCCCGCGTTCGTTTCGTCGCCGCGGTGAGTCCCGTGGTGCTGAGCTACGCGAGCGGCATCCTGGCCGCCCATGTGCCGGGCGTGGAATTCGATGCGGGGCTGGCCGGCGGCATCGTGGCGGCCACGGTGCTGATCGCGGTGCCGCTGCTGCTGTTCCCGTCGGATCTGCGTCACTGGCTGCGGCTGGCGCGTTCGACGGTGCTGTCCTTCTTCATGGCGGTGGTCGCGGTCTGCATCAGCGCCGCGCTGGTGTTCGTGTTGCTCGGGCCGCGGCTGCCGGCGGCGGCCGACGTGTCGGGCATGCTCACCGGTTTGTACACGGGGGGTACGCCGAACATGAATGCCGTGGCCCTGGCGCGTGGAGTCGACGAGAACACCTTCATTCTGGTCAACGGCGCGGACGTGATCCTGGGCAGCCTGTATCTGTTGTTCCTGATGACGCTGGCCAAGCCATTGCTGTCGCGGCTGTTTCCGCCGTTCACGAGCGACGCGCCGGAGGAGCCCGGCGAGCCTGACCAGGGCGATGCCGTTGCCGGAAGGCGCTGGCAGGGCGCGGTACTCGCGGTGCTGCTGTCGGTGGCGTTGAGCGCGGTAGCCGCCGGCCTGTCCTGGTTGCTGCTGGGACGGATCTCCGAGGCGGCGATCATCCTCGGCATCACCTCGCTGGCCATCGTCTGCACCTTGTCGCCGGCCGTGCGCAAACTGTCCTACAGCTATGAAACGGGCCAGTATCTGCTGCTGGTGTTCTGCATCACCATCGGCACCCAGGCCGATATCGAGCACATGCTGCAGGCCGGCTCCTACGTGCTGTTCTACTGCGCCTGCGTGCTGGTTTGCTCGGTGCTGCTGCACCTGCTTGCCGCAAGGGCCTTCGGCATCGATGTGGACACGGTCATCATCACCTCCACCGCCGCGATCTACGGGCCGCCATTCGTGGGGCCGATCGCCAAGGTGCTAGGCAACCGAGAGGTCGTCGTGTCCGGCATGACGGCGGGCGTGTTCGGACTGGCGATCGGGAATTACCTGGGCTTCGCGATCGCAAGCCTGCTGGCATCGGCGGCGGGCCCATGATGGGCGACGTGCTGGTCGGGCCGGGATGCACCGTTCCACGCCGTATCCGGAACGCTCGTCGCGAAACGCTGCTTACTAACAAATTCTTCACCTAGGCTCGCGTGTCGCGAATCGTCGGACCGATGGCATTCGACGGTGTCGTGAGGTGATCGAGTTCAGATAAAAACCCTGCCCCGAAAGTCGACCACAGAGTCGACCGCAAGAACCATGGAGTGAGACATGAAAAACCCGTTCATCCGGCGGTTTGGCCGGCTTGTCGTCATGGGCGCCTGTCTGGGCGGACTGTGGGCCTGTCAGCAGAGCCCGCTGCCCGACACCGCATCCACGCTGGATGTGGACGCCGGCGCGGATCAGTTCGTCGATGCCAGTCAGGTGGTCGAACTGAGGGGCGCGGTGGCGCCGGATGCGGCGGCGGTCGAAGCCATCAGCTGGACACAGATCGCCGGGTTCGAAGTGGATCTGGACCCTGAAGACACGTTAAGCACCGGGTTCACCGCGCCGCGTGTGGTCCAGCGCGAGGAGCTGATTTTCCTGCTGCGCGTGGACTCCGGCGGCCGCCAGGCGGAGGACATGGTGTCCGTGGTCGTCGATCCGCCACCGCTGGAAGCGCCGGCCGACACCGCGAACGGTGGTGGTCTGGTCGGGTTGCTCGCCGATCTGGTGGGAGACACGACCGAAGTGCTGGGCAGCCTGCTGGCGGTCGCGGGTGCCTTGACCCAGCCGGAAACCCTGGATGAGCGACTGGAGCAGCTGGCGAACACCCCGGATCAGGTCCGGGACCTGGTGAGCACCCTCGGCACCAATCTGGGCGCGCTGCTGGGTCCGGACTCACCGGATTCGGTGGTCGCAGCGATTGGTCAGACGCTGATCGATCTCTCCGAATCGTTGACCACCTTGATGAACGACGAGGAACGCCTGCCCGCCGATCTGCTGGAGGCATTGCGAATCGCCGCATCCGGACTGGGAGAACCGGTGGGGCTGAACGGAGGGCTGGCCGCCAGACAGTCAGAGCCCGTGGTGCTGACCGGCGCCGCGCTGGGCGACTGGTCGCAGCCGGCGGCGTTTGGCGTTCCGAACAACACGTTGCCAACCGCCGACTCGGTCCGCGACGCGCATGATGGACGGGTCGTGGTGCCGGAGAGCGTGCTGCGCAGCGGGATTCCGGTGGATGAGATCGCGGCGTTCCGCTGGAGCGAAGGCGGCTTCTTCGAGGAAATTCCGGTGCAGGTCGACGAGCGGTTTCCGTACTTCCTGAGCAATGACAACTCCGATTTCGGCGTCTACTCGGGGACCGACCTGGAGGTCACCTATGCCTGGGATCGGGAAAACTGGAAACAGGCGGCCACCGCCTCCGCCCGTGACGAGGACGGCCGCCTGGTCCTGAGCGCCGCCTATCCCGAGGGCGAGGGACCGACACCGGATCCGGTGGCGGTGCTGGACGATGATGACGAGGTCGTGTTCATGGCACGTGACGCGGGCGTCCGTGCTCCGGACGATGCCCCGCCGCCGGGCGATGACGTGGTCGCGGTCAAGGAGATCGCGTTGCTGGATGTTCTCGATCCGGGCACGCAGCGTTTCGTCTATCTGGTTCGCCGCCCCGGCGGCAGCCGGTTCGACGCGGGCAACGGGTACGTGGAGTACACCCGGAACGCGAACGCCGACGAATGGATCGACCGCAACTTCTTCCGCGACGAGGATCCGGAGAAGCTCGGCACGAGCAATCGTGGCTACGGGGCGAATCTCGCGGGTCCCGTGGCCCCGCCTGTCGACGGCTATTTCGACTACGAGCGTGCCGGCTGCGCGGTTGGCAGCGAGACCTGCGAATCCGAGGATCGCTTCCCGCGCGATGGCCTGGTGGTTCAGACCGACACCTACCGCTGGGAGGCCAGCGGTCGCTGGATGGTGCGCGATCTGCGCGTGCGGCCGCCCACCGACGCGGCGGTCGACTGGGCGGCGCGGCCGGACCTGATCGATCGATGGAAAGGCCGGGCATTCCAGCAGTCTCCCGACTCGTCGATTTCGCTGGTCGGCTTCGAGGACGAGCAGGTCAACTGGGAGGCCAACGCGACCTTGCTGGGAGAGCGTTGCGGGCCGGTGCGTTGCATCCGCGAGACCTGGGGCGCGGACTCGGGGACCAACGTGACCAAGACCGAGACCTTTTACCGCGACGCCGTGTCCTACCACTACCGCGTCCGCGTGCATCCGATTCCACCGGACGGGCTGTACACGTCCTGGGACTACAACCGTGACGTCGCGGCACGCTATTACACCGCGTTTCGTCCGGATGGCGTGCCCATTGACGGCGTCAACGATGACGTGCTCCAGCTCGACCAGCTCGCGCTGCCCGGCTGCAGTCTGGCGCTGGAGGTGGTCAACGCGTTGCTCGACACTGAGCTTCCGAACATCGATCCGTCGATTCTGACCGAACCCTGTCGACTGTATTTCGACTTTCCCGATGTCACCTTCAACATGCCGCTGGCCTTCGGTGCCTGGGAACAGGTGTCCGGCCGCGACGATGCCGGTTCGCTGGCCTATGTGTTCGAGATCACGGGGGCGACGACACTGGTCAATCCGTTGATCGTGCCTTACTACCGTGACGACGCCTGCTTCGACGACGGAACCGGGGACGATCCGGTGGCGCGACCCTGGCCCGGCGAGGTCAGCGATGACGCGCGGGTGCTCGAGGGCTATGTCGCGGCGGCCCAGGCTCGGGGCGAGGCCGTCGAGACCGCCGCCGATCTGGCCTGTGAGCAGAAGCAGGGCGTCCACGGTGCCCACGGGGTGCACTTCCTGGTACTGGCCGAGTCGGACAACCTGTTCACCGGCGTGCCGCTCACCGAGGCCAACGGGCGCCAATGGCAGTTCATGGTGCCGACACAAGCGCCCAAAAACGTTGGCGCGCCCTACGCCAACATCGTGCGCATGCCGCTTCAGAGCATCGTGGTACCGCGGACGTTCTGAGGCGCTCGGGCCGCCTGGTCAGCGAGATCGCGCGGGGGCTTATCGCGCGATTTCGCTGGCGAACCGCTTGCGCACGCTGCGCAGATACTGTTCCGGCCACACGCGCCACAGCACGCTGCCGAACCAGGAGATACGGTCGCCGAAGATCCAGGGCTGTCCGGTATCGATGGCCTTGAGCACGCGTTCCGCCATCCAGTCGGCACCGCGCATCTTGCCGACCATGGAGCGCTTGTGCGCCGCCGGCTTGCCGTCCGCGCCCAGCGCGGCGGTCTCGATCGGTGTATCCAGAAAGCTCGGATAGACGTTGAGCACGCGAACGCCGCGCGGCTCCATCTCCAGGCGCAGCACCTCGAAGAACTGGGCCAGGGCGGACTTGGCCGCGCAGTAAGCCGCACGGCCCGGAACCGGCATCCAGCTCGCCATGGAGCCGACGTTGATGATCAGGCCACCCGACTGTTCCAGCATCGGCAGGCAGCCGCTGGTCAGCGCGACCGGCGCTTGCCAGTCCACCGCCATCACCTTGTTGAACACGTCGAGCTGCGTCTCGCGCACCGGGGAACGATGGGTGATGCCGGCGTTGTTCACCAGACAGTCCAGCCGGCCGAAGCGCTGTTCCGCCAGCGCGACGAGTTCGGCCTGAAACGCGGCGTCGGTCAGGTTGCCGGCGGCGATGGCGACCCGGTCGGGGTCGGCCAGTTCCGCCTCGCGTTCGGCCAGCAGCGCTGCATTCAGGTCAGCCAGAATCACCGCGTCACCACGCCGGAAGAACAGCCTGGTCAGCTCCCAGCCCAGGCCGCTGGCCGCTCCGGTGATCAGCGTGACGGTGGGTGTGCTTTTGTCCTGCGAGGCCATGCGTCGTCTCCCGTGGAGCGCCTGAAGTTTCGCGAGAGGTTACCTCAGCCGGGCGGTCTCGGTACGGGGCGAAATGGCCGCGGATTTCGGTCCGAATCGATGGCCCGATTGGTCGGGCGAATGTCACGAAAAGTCATTCACGACAACGGCTTGCGAGGCCGACAATGACCTGTTGTGCTGGGAGGAGTAGACGTGATGCATCGACTGCGTCCGACACTGTTGGCGATGGTCGCCGTGCTGGCCGCCTGTGGCCAGGGCGGGTCGGATTCGGGCACGGCACCGGTACAGGCCTCGCAGAATCGCTATGCGATGGCCAATGCCTGTTACCGGGTACAAGACGCCTCCACCGGCCTGTACCTGCGCGTGACCGGTGACGATGGCGTCGCCACTGACGCCGGGCGAGTCGCCGACGCCACGCCATTCTTCATGAAGCCAACCGGCCTCGGACGCTACCTGTTCTACACGCCGGACAAGCGTTTTCTGTCGCTGACCGCGAGCAACGAGGCACTCGCGGCCGGAGCCGGCGATCTGGTCGGGACCGTCGGCCGCGAGGTCGCGGGCGTCGGCGACACGCTGCTGTGGCTGCCGCCGCCGCTGGACCCGGTTGGCGACACCGTGGACTGGATTGGCGACTGGCTGGCCGGGCAGGCGCCGGTTTTGGCCGACGGCCTGCGCGGCACCCGCAGTCTGGGCGTGACGGCCACGCCGTCGGACGGTTCCGAATGGACCGTCGACCAGGCCGACGCGGCGTTCACCATCGTATCGACGACCGCCGACGGTGCCCTGGGCAACGAGACCGGGCCGACCGGCTTTCACTTCGTCGCGGCGGACGGCTGCACGCCATATCCGGAGGCCGAACTGAATGCGACCGGAGAGCCGTTCAAGGGCACGATGCCGGACGGCACGGTGTTCGGTTATGCCGAGTCGCACATGCATCTGGGCGGGTCGGAGGCCCTCGGCGGCAAGCTGGGCTACGGCCGCCCGTTTCATCGTTTCGGCATTCCGCATGCGCTGGGCAACTGCGAGGCGAACCATGGCTCGAACGGCGTGCTCGACGTGTTCGATACCGTGGTCAATCCCGACAGCGACGCGCCGCCGCATGACACGGTCGGCTGGCCCACGTACAAGTCCTGGCCGACCTGGGGGTCGCAGACTCATCATCAGACCTACTACATCTGGCTCAAGCGAGCCTGGATGGGCGGGTTGCGGTTCATGGTCAACCACCTCGTCGCCAACGAGGAGCTTTGCCAGATCTGGCCACTGGCGGAGCACGACTGCAACGAGATGGAAAATCTGCAGGTGCAGCTCGATCTGGTGCTGGACCTTCAGGATTACATCGATGCCCAGGCGGGCGGTCCGGGCAAGGGCTTCTTCCGCATCGCGACCAGCTCGGCCGAGGCACGCCGGTTCATCAAGGACGGCAAGATGGCCGTGATGCTCGGCACCGAGAACGAGAAGATCTTCGACTGCGGCGAGTATCTCGATCAGCCGCTTTGCACGCGCGAGCACATCGATGAGCAACTTGATCTCTGGTACGACAAGGGCATTCGCGCGATCTTCCCGATCCATCTGCTGGACAACGCGTTCGGCGGCACCCGGCTCAGCGAGGATCCCGCGCTGAGCACGCTTTATCAGACCGCGAATGTGCTCGCGACCGGCCACCCGTTCGCCACGCTGCCCTGCGACCAGGTGGACGAGACGGCGCCCCACGGAGAGACGACGACGGACGAGGGGCGCGGGCTGTTCGACACGCTGCTGCTCCAGGTGCTGGGACCACCGCCGCTGCCGCCGGTGACCGGTTGCGTGCGCAATGCCCGCGGGATCACCGAGCTTGGTGACTACTTTCTCAACGCCATGATCGATCGCGGCGTTCTGATCGAGACCGACCACACCGGCACCATCGGTCGTCGCCGCATGCTGGACATCGCCGCCGAGCGCGACGTGCCGGTGCTGTCCGGCCACATCCACGCTGTGGAGCCCAAGTACGACAGTCGCCGCACGATCGAGGTGGGCGGCATCATTTCCAACCTGCCCGACGAGCCCAGCCCGGTCAGCATCGCCTTCATCGAGGATCTCGTCGCCGCCTACCTTGAGGTCAATGGCAGTGCCGATGGCCTGGCGACGGGGCTGGGTTCCGACATCAACGGCATCCATAACCAGCCACCTCCGCGCGAGAACGCCGCCGAGGATCCGCTGAAGTACCCGTTCACGTCATACGACGGCCGGGTGGTCTTCGACCGTCAGGTCACCGGCGAGCGCGTGTTCGATCTCAATACGGATGGTGTCGCGCACTACGGGCTTTATCCCGACTTCATCGCCGACATGCAGCAGCAGGAAGGCGGCGAGCAGGCGCTGAAATACCTGTTCCGGTCGGCCGAGGCCTATTTGCAGGCCTGGGAACGGGCGGAGCGCGCCAGCCGGAGATAGGGCTCAGCGCAGCGACGAGCGCTCGGGTTCGATCAGCTCCAGCAGCGCTCGGCGCTGGCGTGGCGACAGCAGTCGGAACCGCTCCAGCAACTGCTTCTGCTGTTCGGTCAGCGCGTCGTACTCCGCAGCCGGCTCCGCCACCATCGGTTCGCCCAGAATTCTCGGGCCCCGTCCGGTCGCCAGATATTCGAAGCACATGCCGCTGCGACGGGCCAGTGCGCTCAGGTGGTCGACGCTGGGACTGGTGCCGGCGGCATGCTCCCACTGTGCGACCGCGCTGCGGGATACACCCAACTCGGCCGCAAGCGATTCCTGCGACAAGCCAAGCAGGCGACGAGCCTCGCGGACACGGTGATACAGAGCGCTCAAGGTGGTAATCCGATCAATCGGAAAGATTTAACCGAATCAGAAGTGTTGCGCTGTCCGTATCGGTGACGCGTGGAATAATGTTACTTATACTGACAATTCGTCGGGAGCAGGCGCTGTTGCTTCGTCTCCCGGGTCGACCAGCCACTGGTAGGCGCATGGAGGATTGCGGCACATCTGGGATCGAGCGAGTCGACCGGGTCGGGCGCCTGCTTGCGCCGCGCGTGTTGTCGGATTGGTTGTTTCTCCTGATCCTCGCGGTGCTGGCGGCGCCAGCCATTCTGGTGGAACTATCCGAGCGACAGGTGGTGTCGACGCCGCTGGTCGTCGTCGCTGCAACCGTGCTGCTCTGGCTGGTCTGGCCGGGGTTGCGACGGGCTCGCGGTGGCGAGCGCCTCTGCGCTGCATTGCATCTGGCGGCCGGTGCCGCCGCACCGATGGTGGCATTCGACGCCCTGACCGTTACCGGGCTGTCCACCGTCGCCATCGTGTCATCGTTGACGATGGGTGATGGTCGGTTGCTGGCTCGCAATCTGATCAGGCAGTTGGTCGCGTTCGGTTTTGCTGTCGGCATCTGTGGTCTTGACTGGTCGCCAGTCCCTTCGGCGACCACGGTCTGGGCCAGTCTTCCGCTGCTGGGTGGCTGTCCCGTGCTGCTGGCGTTTCGGGCGAGGCGGGTGGTCGCCGATCTGTCGGCGCAAAGCCGATTGTTCGAGGTGCGAAGCAGGTTGGATGCGATGACCGGGCTGTACAACCGCAGCTATCTGGAAACCGTTCTGCCCGCGGCGTTTTCCCGTTGCCATTCCGGGGAGATCGGGATGGTGCTGATTCTGATTGATCTTGACCGGTTCAAGCAGATCAACGACCGCTTTGGACACCGTGCGGGTGATGGGGTCATTCGCGAGATGGCGGCATTGCTGCGCTTCGAACTGCGTGAACGCGATCTCGCGGGGCGTTACGGCGGCGATGAATTCTGGGTGTTGCTGACGGACGCCTCGGAGCACAACGCCATCTCGATTGTCGAGCGCCTGCGCGCGGGACTGAAGGCGCGGGTAGGGGGGCTGGACGAGACGGTCACGGCGAGCTTCGGAATCGCGGTGTGGACCCCAGAACTGAAGGATTGGCGCCATTGGGTGCATTGCGCGGACATGGCGCTCTACGCCGCGAAACATGACGGTCGGGATATCTGGTCGGTGGTCACGCAGGAGCAGATCGCGCTGGGCCCATCCATGCCGGTGACGTCCGGCTGACGGAGGAGGATTGTCTGGCCGGAGCGAACCGGACGACAGGTCGGGTCGGGCGGATGAGCGTCACGAGACTGTCATATGGGCGAAACGCTGAGCCGCCAGACTGTTCAGCATTTCCTGAACGACTTCTCCGAGCCAATCATGACCGACAGAAAATTTCCGCCGCTACCCGACCCGTTGCGGCGCACGGTGCTGCGCGCCGGTGCCGGTGCGATCGCGCTGCCGCTGCTGCACGCATGCGGTACGTCCGCGCCTCCTGATGGTGCGCTGCCGCCGGATGATGTCGGTGACACACCGCCGCTGCCGCAGCCGACGCCGGGTACGCATCCGCCGCGTGGCGCGCATGTCAGCTTTGTGGACGATCCGACCTCCACGCGCACGGTGACCTGGTTTACCGACGGCTCCGACAGCGCCGGCACCTATGTGGAATACAGCTTTGTCGACGCGGAGACGACCGAGTACGAACTCGTTGATCTGGCGCTTGACCAGCGCGAGGAGGGCAACAGTTCCGAGGTGTTCGAGGTCGAGGCACTGACGCATGCGGCGACGATCACCGGCGTGCCGGAAGGCAAGGCGATTGCGTACCGCGTCGGGTCCGATGGGGGTGGGTGGACCGCCACCCGCCTGCTCCCGCCGAATCCGGAACGCGATCGGTTCCGGTTCTGCCACTATGGAGATCAGAGTTCCAGCGAAGCGGCGGTCGCCGTTACCAACGGCGTGATCTCGCGCAATCCCGACCTGCTATGGATTGCCGGAGACCTGTCCTACGCGAACGGCGATCAGCCGGTCTGGGACACCTGGTTCGACATGCTGGAGCCGCTGGCGTCCCGCATTCCGGTCATGACCTCACCGGGCAACCACGAGGCCAAGGACGGTGGAGGGGCCGGGTATCTCTCGCGGGTGTCGCAGCCCGGCCAGAGCGCCTATTACGGTTTCGACTACGGAAACATTCATTTCAGCGTGAGTACTGCTGGCTGTCTGCTTGAGGGTGTCGCCAGCGCCGTGGAATTGCTCGCCGAACTGGTGCAGCTCGAGGCCGATCTGGCCCAGGCGGCGCTGCGTCGGGCGCTTGGCGAGATCGACTTTATCGCTGTCGTGCAGCACTACACGATCTGGACCAACGAGGACGGCCGCGATCCGTTCAATCTCTCGCTGGTGCTGCTTCAGGAGCACATTTTGCTGCGGTATGGCGTGGATTTGTTGCTGGTCGGTCACGACCACATCTACGAGCGCAGTCATCCCATGGCCTACGGACGCGCCGTGGATGGCGGCTACGTCCAGATCACTCAGGGCGGTGGCGGGCAGTCGCTGTACGACCTGCTGGAGACGCCGCGTGGCAACTGGTCGGCGCACAACCAGCTCTGTCACGGTTTTACGGAGTACGAGGTTGACGGTCCGACGATTCGCGGGACGACCTACACGGTCGAGGACGCGGACATCGTGCTGTTCGACGATGGGCGCCTGGAGGTCATCGACAGCTTTGAACTGACCGCCCGCAGCGCGGCGGAGCGAGCGAAGTTCGCCAAACCGGCGCGCAAGCGCTCGGAGATCGTCAGCGAGGCGGACTGGGCCGACATCGTCCGCCACACCCTGGTCCGCAACCAGCTGCATGACGCGATCGAGACCGGGAGCGTGGTCGGGGCCGGGATGTGATCATCGCCGCGCCGCTCCCGTTGTTGTGAATCGCGGCCGGCGTCGTTACGCTGGCGCCGTCATCAGGGAGTAGCCGTCCCCGCGCAGGGGAGCCGACGTCAACATACTTGATCCACAGATCATGGCGTCGGCGGCAAATGCTTGGCGAGACTTTTGACCTTTCAACCTGGAGCCGGGCCGGCGACGGGTGGAAGGTCATGGGTTTCCGTCGCCGGCCTTCAAGGACAGTCCAGTGGAAGGCTTTCTTGCTTCATTTGCGTTGGTCGCCGTCGCCGAGATCGGGGACAAGACGCAGTTGCTCTCCTTCGTGCTCGCGGCCCGCTATCCGGGCAAGGCCGGGCAGATCATCACCGGGATCCTCATCGCCACCGTGGCGAATCACCTGCTCGCCGCATTCGCGGGGTCGATGGTGGACAGTCTGATCATCCCGCCGGGGTGGTCGCGCTGGGTGATCGGGCTGGCGTTCCTCGGCTT
>NZ_CAXFCL010000182.1:0-11416 GCF_964000955.1 uncultured Abyssibacter sp. | reverse complement strand
GTTGGCGATCAAACACGCCACGATCGAAAAACCACTCACTGACGTAGCGAGCTCGCCCCATGGTGGTGACTTCTGCCTGCGGCGCGCTCGGCTGCATAGGCGATATCCGATGCTTGCGGTAGTGTGATGTGTCATGGATGACGCATGGCCTCCCCGAGTCCTGTGATTAACGACCCGCGCGCGCCATCAGGTAACTGCCATGACAGCTCAATACTGCCGTCGCCGAGCGTCTCAAACCGATGATTCGGCAGATGCGTCAACCAACCGTCTAATACTTCACAATAGAATGAGAGCTCGTTCAGACTGGATTCACTGCATATTCCCGAGAAGTGTTCGGTACCATGAGTGAGGTGGGCCAGCGTCTTCACCTCCCTCAGCACCAATTCCGCGGCTCCATATTGAAAAACCTGATTCTGTAGCGTCAGTACCTCACCGGCGAGGTGGAATAGCCCAGCCATTCCCGCGCAACCCAGCGCTGTTGCCATCGCGTAATCCAGCAACATTACTGTGACCCTTCCGCAGGAGACTGAGTCCACAGCCCCCAGTGGGTAAGTCCCACAGAAGACAGATCGGCATTGTGGCTCAGCAGGCTTAGACGATAGCCACCAGGCGTCAATTCAACGCTCAGCTCATAGTGCATAGCCACCGTGTCCGATAGGGCGACCAAGGCGGGTAGCTCTGCTGCCGAGGCGTAGCGAGCGTAACGCTGCCAATGTCGCTTTTGCTGCAGGTCGAGCCGCTCCAAGACAGTGCGAGCGTCATTTGAAATCCCGCGGAGCTGGGCTGACCGCCAGGACGGCAGTGCGAGAGACGCCATCACACCGATGATGGCCAAGACCACAACCATCTCGAGTAATGTGAAGGCCCTTGAGCGCGGTGAGCGCATGACTACGCACTCCTATCATTTTAGCTTAGGAATGGGTAAATAGTGCGCGCTGGCGGCCGATAGAGGGAGATCACCGACCGCTGCCGATGCCCTTCTGTTGACAGGGCTCGTGCGTCTCGGTGCTACGCTACCTGCGAGACGCTGGAGGCCTTGGTGAAGCGAATAACCTCCCCGGCTCGCGCCGCCTGTATGACATCACCCGCGGTGAACTTCCCAGACAGCAAAGCCTCCGCTAGCGGATTCTCGATCAATCGCTGGATCGTTCGCTTCAGCGGCCTGGCGCCGTAGACCGGGTCAAAGCCTTGATCAGCGAGATGTGACATCACCTCCGCATCAACCGACAAGGTCAGAGACCGCTCCGCGAGCCTCGACTTCAATGACTCCAGCTGCAGACCCGCAATCTCGCGAATATGCTTTTGTTCCAGCGCGTGAAAAATCACTGACTCGTCGATCCGGTTGAGGAATTCCGGCCGAAAGTGCATGGCCACGTCTGCCATCACCTTGGCCTGCAAAGTCGCCTTTATCGCTCCAGAGTCAGCCTCATTCGAGCCTTCCGAGAGCGCTTCGCGAATGTGCTCGGAACCCAAATTGGAGGTCATCACAACAACCGTATTCCTAAAATCGACTGTGCGGCCCTGCCCGTCAGTCAATCGCCCATCCTCGAGAACCTGAAGCAGGATGTTGAACACGTCCGGATGCGCCTTCTCGATCTCATCGAGCAGGACGATGGCGTGCGGGTGCTTGATCACCCCTTCGGTCAGCAACCCGCCCTGGTCGTATCCGACATAACCGGGCGGCGCGCCGATCAGTCGCGACACCGTATGCCGCTCCATGTACTCGGACATGTCGAAGCGGATCAGTTCGATACCCAGCTGCTGGGCGAGCTGGCGCGTGACCTCGGTCTTGCCGACCCCGGTGGGCCCGGCGAACAGGAAAGAGCCGATCGGCTTCTCGCCGCTGCGCAGTCCCGACCGCGCCATCTTGATGGCCGAGGCCAGCATGTCGATGGCGCCGTCCTGACCGAAGATCACCAGCTTGAGGTCGCGGTCCAGCGTCTTGAGCACTTCGCGATCATTCGCGGACACGCTCTTGGGCGGGATGCGGGCGATCTTGGCGACGATGGTCTCGATGTCCTTGACCTGCACCGTCTTGCGGCGCTTGCCCGCAGGCAGCAGGCGCATCTGCGCGCCGGCCTCGTCGATCACGTCGATGGCCTTGTCGGGCAGCCGCCGATCATTGATGTGGCGCGCAGCCAGTTCCGCGGCGATTTCCAGCGCGGTGTGCGTGTAGCGCACCTGGTGATGGTCCTCGAAACGGGATTTCAGCCCCTCGAGAATCCGCACCGTCTCGGGCACCGACGGTTCGGGCACGTCGATCTTCTGGAAGCGACGCGCCAGCGCGCGGTCCTTCTCGAAAATGCCGCGGTACTCGTCATAGGTTGTCGAGCCGATGCACTTGAGCTCGCCGTTGGACAGCACCGGCTTGATCAGATTGGATGCGTCCATCACGCCACCGGATGCCGCGCCGGCGCCGATCACGGTGTGGATCTCGTCGATGAACAGGACCGAACCGGGACGCTTGCGCAACTCGGCGAGCACGCCCTTCAGGCGTTTTTCGAAATCGCCTCGGTACTTGGTGCCCGCGATCAGCGAGCCCATGTCCAGCGCGTAGATGGTGCTGCCCAGCAGCACCTCGGGCACCTCGCCCTCGGTGATCAGCCAGGCCAGACCCTCGGCGATGGCGGTCTTGCCGACACCGGCCTCGCCGACCAGCAGCGGATTGTTCTTGCGACGCCGGCAAAGGGTCTGGACGACGCGCTCGATCTCGTCGCGGCGGCCGATGAGCGGGTCGATCTTGCCTTCGGCGGCCAAGGCGTTCAGGTCCGTGGCGTACTGCTCCAGCGGATTTTGCGCGGCCTGCCCGGCGTCATCCTGCTTGGCCTCGCCGTCCGTCGCTCCGGAAGTACCGTCTTCGCTCGAAGTCTTGGAGATGCCGTGACTGATGTAGTTCACGACGTCCAGCCTGGTCACGCCCTGCTCGTTGAGCAGATACACCGCGTGGGAGTCGCGTTCGGAGAAGATCGCCACCAGCACGTTGAGTGAGGTGACCTCCTTCTTGCCCGCGGACTGGACATGGTAGACCGCGCGCTGCAACACGCGCTGGAAGGACAGCGTGGGTTGAACCTCGTTGCCGTCGGCATCCTCCTCGACCACGGGAACGTTCTCGCGGATGAAGCTGCGCAGGTCGCGCTCCAGCGCATCCAGACCGACGCCACTGGCGCGCAGCACCTCGGTCACGTTGGCGTCGTCGAGCAAGGCCAGCAGGAGGTGCTCGATGGTGAGCATCTCGTGGCCCTCGTTGCGGGCGGCTAGAAACGCCGCGTCGAGTGCCTTCTGCAGTTCTTGGCTCAGCATATTGTCCATCCGTCTCGAGTGGGGGTGGTGGGCCGACAGCGTCCGGTCGATCGGATCAACCGGGGCAATCCATCGCCCCCCCTGTAAGGGCAACATTGAATGAATCCGGCGCAGCGCATTTGCGTTTCAGAAGGTTCGCGGACCAGGCGTCCGGCGCGGCACCGCAGCCATTCTGCGGTCAAACCGGACAACGCCGTCTGCGGGCCTTCTGGACCAAACGCGATCGTTGCGATTCAGTCAGTGTTGCCCTCGGCTCAAACTTACGCCTGTTCCAACCTGCACAGCAAGGGGTGTTGATGCCGTCTGGCGTACTCGATGACCTGGTTCATCTTGGTCTCGGCAATCTCCGCCGTATAGGTGCCCGCGACGGCGGCGCCGGTGGTGTGCACCTTGAGCATGATCCGCACCGCCGTCTCCCGGTCGAGACGGAAAATCCGCTGCAGCACATCGATGACGAATTCCATTGGCGTGAAGTCGTCGTTGAGCAGAACGACCTTGTACCGCGGTGGCGGTTGCAGCTTGGGTTTGCTGGTTTTCTCCGCGAGACCGACACCATCATCTCGCTCGAAATCACTCATGCTGACCTCTGCGAAGCATGCGGTCGAACCAGGGGACAGCGGCCAAATCGACCGTATCCGAGGACCAGGGATTGTATCGAATCTGACCACGAACGCAGGGCTGCGTTCGTCAGAACACCACTACTTGCTGGTATGGGTGTACACGCCATCCCAGCCCTCGCCGGGCGGGTTGGCGCGGTAGTGCGCGATGCGTTCCTGGTACAGCGCGTAGACGGGCAGCGGCCGTCCCGACTGCTGCAAGCCGAAGAACTCCGCCTCGGCCTGATCCCAGGCCTGAGAACGGAACAGCCGCAGCGCCTGCCGGTAGCGGGCCAGGTCCTTGCTCACCTCCGCCGGCAATGAGTCCTTGTCCCCCAGCGGCTCGTAGATGGTGACCGGTTCCTGCTTGCCCTTGACGCGAATCCTGTCGAGTTCTCGATACGCGAACTCCGGCACCGCGGCACGAGTGCTCTCCGACACGATGATCTCGACGCCGTAGTTCTTCGTCTGCCCTTCCAGGCGCGACCCCAGATTCACCGCGTCACCCATGACGGTATAGGCCACGCGGAACTCCGATCCCATGTTGCCCACGCTCATCGGGCCGGTATTCAGACCGACGCCGATGTTGAGCCTCGGCCAGCCGCGCGCCTCGAAGGTTTCATCCAGCGCGCGCACCGCCTGCAACATGTCCATCGCCGCCTGCAACGCGTGCCGGGCGTGATCGGGATCCTCCAGCGGCGCGCCCCAGAACGCCATGATGGCGTCGCCCATGTACTTGTCGATGGTGCCGCGATGCTCGTGAATCACCCGGGTAAGCGGCGTCAGGAACTCGTTCATGAGCTGCGACAGCTCGCGTGAATCCAGCCCCTCGGAGATCGTCGTGAACCCGCGAACATCGGAGAACAGCACGGTGAGTTCCCGCGTCTCGCCCTCCATGGAGATGTCCTCCGGGTTCTCCGCCATCTCGTCCACCAGCTCCGGCGGCACGTACTGGCCGAACAACCGCGTCACCTCGCGCTTGCCCCGCGACTCGACGAAGTAGCCGTAGAGCAGGTGCAGCAGGAACAGGGCGACAGTGAACGCCAGCGGCAGCCCCAGCGGAACGACCATGTTGAATCGCGTCCACAACAGCAGTGAGACCGCGGTAATGGCGGCGAGAAAACCCAGCCCGAGCAAGGCCGCTGTCGCCGCGGAGACACGCGGGAAGACCCAGGCCATGGCCAGCGAGATCACGAGCAGCATGACCGCGGTCAGTCCGGTGGCGTAGGCCGGGTGGTACTTGATCCGATCCTCGAGAATGCCCGAGATGATGTTGGCGTGGACCTCGACACCGGCGAAGGCGCTGCCGACCGGCGTGTTCCGCAGATCCAGCAGCCCCGGCGCCGACGTGCCGACCAGCACGATCGCGTCGCGCAGTACCGCGGCGTCCGCGGCCTGGTGGATCACGTCGGTGGCCGAGACGTACTCGAAACTGCCCTGGCGACCGCGATACGGCACCATCACCGCCATCTCGCCGTCCACCGGAATCTCGTGATCGCCCAGCGCGACCGCCTCCAGCGCCAGTGCGCTGGGTGCCTCGTCGGCGCCCAGGAACTCGCCGTCGAAGACGAATTCGAAGTCCGGCGAATCCATCGCGATGCGCGCCAGCTCGAAGGCCAGCGAACCGTAGATCGCACCGCCATGGGACTGCATCAGCGGAACCCGACGGAAGACGCCGTCGATCTCCTCACGAGCCAGCGGGTTATCAAAGAATCCGGCGCGGGTGCCGGTACCCTGCAGTTCCGACAGGTTGGCGGAATAGCCCTCGGCGATGATGAAGTTGGCGGGAATGCTGGCGGCCAGGTCGCTCGGAATCAGCGGTTCGGGCAGTTCGCCGATCTGGCTGGCATCGGTGGATTGCAGCACCATCCCGAGCACGACCGGGCGTCCCCGGATCGCGGCGGCCAGCTTGGCCTCGCCGCTGGTCGTGAACCCCAACGCGGAACCGGTGTCTTCCAGCAGAGCGCGGACGTCCGGACGGGGGGCCAGTCGCTCGAGCATTTCCTGATATGCGGAGCGTTGCGGCTCTGCGAACAGGATATCGAAGCCCACGGCCCGGACCGCGTAATGCTCGAACAGGTTGTTCACCATCCGCGCGAACTTGTCACGCTCCCACGGCCAGTAGCCCTCGGCCGTCATGCTGCGCTCGTCGATGTCCACGATGACAATCGACGAATCCACGGTGCCGGGCATCGTGGCGCGAACCCTCGCGTCGTAGGACGAATTCTCGACCTGTTCCAGAAAATCGATCCGAACCAGTTCGTTCAGATGCACGATCACCAGCGCGAACAGCGCCAGGCTGATGACATAACGGATGATCTGGTGCATCGACGGCCTCTCCCCGGGGCCGAGAACCGTACCTTCCGCCCTGCTCCGAGGCAACGCACGTGTCGCCATGGGACGACGGCGGGTATGATAGTCGGCCCATTGCGAACCCTAGAGATTTCATGGACGCGGCGCTGATCAAGTCGCTGCAACGTCGTGCGCGCCCGCTACCGGGTTGGGTGGCCCTGGTGCTGGCTGCTGCCTGCGGTCTGTTGCTGGCAAAAACGATCTGGCTGCTCGTGCCCCAGCCGGCCTGGCAACCGCCGCCGGTGCAGTCGCAAGCGTTGCCCAGCCAGCAATCGGATAACGCGGTGGACATCCAGGCCATCGTTAACGCCAATCTGTTCGGCAAGGCCGCGCCAAAACCCGTCGAGGCACCGCAGCAACAGGTGGTCGACGCACCGGACACCCGCCTGCCCCTGACGCTGAAGGGCATCTTCGCATCGGAGCTGGATGGCGAGTCCCGCGCCCTGATCGCCCGCGGCAGTGACGAGGAGAAGCCCTACGCCGTGGGTGACACGGTCACCGGCGGCGCCGAGTTGTATGAAATCTACGCCGATCGCGTCATTCTCGACCGCGGCGGCAAGCTGGAAACGCTGCGTCTGAACAAGGACGAGCCCAGGGCCGGCAACACCCAGAGCGCCAGCACCACGCTTGCCGGCAGGGATGGCGACGTCCGCGAGGTCGCCCCCACGCAGTCGCTGCTGAACATCCGGGAAGAGCTGCTGCAGGATCCTTCGCGCGCCTCGACCTATCTGCGCGTGCAACCTGCTTACAATGCGGGACAGTTGCGCGGCTATAGAATCTATCCGGGACGCAACCGGACTTTGTTCTCGGAGGCCGGACTGCGGCCGGGGGATCTCGTGACCGAACTCAATGGCGTCAGCCTGGACAACCCGACCCGGGCGTTGCAGATGCTGGGTGATCTCAGTTCCGCGACCTCGTTGAACGTCACGATTCTGCGCGGCGGACAGCCGCAACAACTCAGCGTAAACCTGAATTGATATGACTACTCTGCTTCGGTCACTGGCCGCATTCCTGCTCCTGACCCAGCTGTCGTTGGCCGTCGCGCAGTCCTCGTCACAGGCGACGCTGAATCTCAAGGACGCGGACATCAACACGCTGATCTCCACGGTCAGCGAGATCACCGGCAAGAACTTCATCATCGACCCTCGGGTCAAGGGCAAGGTCACGGTCCTGTCCTCCACGCCAATGAGCGCGGAAGGCGTTTACGAGACCTTCCTGGCGGTCCTCCAGGTCCACGGATTCGCCGCGATTCCCGCCGGCGAGGCCATCAAGATCATTCCGGAGGTCAACGCCAAGCAGGACGGCGCGCCGACCCGCGGCCCGCAGGTGCTGGCGCCCGATGACGTGGTCACCCGGGTGTTCACGATCGACAACGTGCCCGCGGCTCAGCTGGTGCCGATCCTGCGGCCCCTGGTTCCGCAGTACGGGCATCTCGCGGCCTACGCCCCGTCGAACATGCTGATCATCTCGGACCGCGTGGCCAACGTTGAGCGGCTCAAGGCGATCATTCGCCAGATCGACACGTCCAGCGATCGCGAGTTCGAGCTGATCCGGCTGACCCACGCCAGCGCCGCGGACATTGCGCAGACGCTGACCACGCTGACGCAGCAGGACCGCAAGACCGATCCGGCGTCCACGCCGGTCACCATTCTGGCGGACGAGCGCACGAACTCGGTGCTGATCGGTGGCGACAAGGCCACGCGAACCCAGTTTCGCAGCATCATCGCCGAGCTGGATCTGCCACTTGAGGACAGCGGCAGCACCCAGGTGATCTATCTGCGCTACGCCTCGGCCGAGAACCTCGGACCGGTGCTGCAAGGCTACGTCGAACAGGTCGCGGCCAGTGAAGGCGGCGGACAGAACGCCCAGGCCCGCAGCTCGGCTTCGGTCGTCAAGGTGATTCCCGAACCGGACACCAATGCGCTGGTCGTCACCGCGCCGCCGAAAATCATGCGCGCGGTCAAGGATGTCGTCGCGCAGCTCGACATCCGCCGCGCTCAGGTGCTGGTCGAGGCGATCATCGCCGAGGTCAGCGAGTCACGGTCCCGGGAGCTGGGTATCGACAGCGCGGTCTACAACGAGGACAACGTCGCGGTCGCGAACATCCTCAGCCCCAACACCATCAGCGCGCTGGGCAACATTGCCGGCGCCGCCACCGGCAGCATCACCGGCACGGCCGCTGCCGCTCTGATCGAACAGGGCATCAATCTGGCCGGCGGCCGCATCGACGAGAACGACACCAGCTTCGTCTTCCTGCTCAAGGCACTGGTCGGCGACGGCAACACCAACATCCTGTCCACGCCCTCCCTGGTCACGATGGACAACGAGGAAGCGGAAATCTCCGTCGGCCAGGAAGTGCCGTTCCTGTCGGGACAGTATTCCAACACCGGCACGACCAGCTCGACCGGTCTGGTGAACCCGTTCCAGACCATCGACCGCAAGGATGTCGGCATCACGCTGGGGATCACCCCGCAGATCAACGAAGGCGACACCATCCAGCTGAAGATCAGCCAGGAGGTGTCCCAGGTAGCGGCCGGATCCGCCGGCGCGGCCAACCTGGTGACCAACAAGCGCAGCCTGACCACGACGGTGATGGTCGACTCCGGCGACATTCTGGTCCTCGGCGGTCTGATCGATGACCAGGTGCAGGAAACCGAACGGCGCACGCCAATCCTCGGCAGCATTCCGCTGATCGGCAACCTGTTCAAGTACCGCTCGGTGAGCAAGAGCAAGCAGAACCTGATGATCTTCATCCGCCCGGTGGTGCTGCGCGATCGGGCGACGGCGAGCTACTACACCCGTCAGAAGTACGACACGATCCGCACGATTCAGCTGGGTTCCCAAACCAGTGGTCTGGACATCCTCGGCAAGACCAGACGCCCGGTGCTCGAAGAACTGGAAGCCGTGGAATCACAGCCCCGCGGCGGCCGGGAATCCGGCCCGGCGCAGCTCAACCCGGCCGTGCCGCAGTCCTATCCGCGCACGCCGACCGGCGAGCCCGCGGTCGATGAAGAACAGATGGACAAGCAGCCCATCGTCACGCCACCCGAGGAGGACGATGACGAACAGTCCTCTCGCAGTTTCGACAAGACCAAGCCCGGCAACACGGCGCGGAGGGCACATTGGCCGAAGTAGACGAGCAGGAAGCGATTCTCCGTCGACCGTCCTTCTCCTTCGCCAAGCGCCATGGACTGATCGTCGGCGCGCAGCTCGACGACGGCGTGGAGTTGATCGCGCGTCAGGATGTGTCCCTGCAGGCGACCGCGGAAATGCGCCGCTTCCTGGACCAGCCGATTCAGCTGCGCATGGTCAGCGCCGGCGAGTTCGATCGCCTGCTGCAACAGGCCTACGAGAACAAGTCCGGCTCATCCATGCAGATGGTCGAAGGCTTCGACGACGATTCGCTGGACCTGTCCAGCGCCGCCGAGGCGCTGTCCGAGCCGCAGGATCTGCTGGAGTCGGATGACGACGCCCCGATCATCCGCCTGATCAACGCCCTGCTGGCCGAAGCCATCAAGGAAGGCGCCTCGGACATCCACATCGAGCCCTACGAAAGCCGCCTGACCGTGCGTCTACGGGTCGACGGCGTGCTGCGCGAAGTCCTGCAGCCGCCGCGGGCCATCGCCCCCCTGCTCTCCTCGCGCATCAAGGTCATGGCGCGGCTGGACATCGCCGAGAAGCGCCTGCCGCAGGACGGACGCATTTCGCTGCGGGTCGCCGGCCGACCGGTCGACGTGCGTGTGTCGACCATACCGTCCGGCCATGGCGAGCGCGTGGTCATGCGTCTGCTGGACAAGCAGGCCGGCCGCCTGGATCTGGAACAGCTGGGCATGGCCGAGGATCAGCGCGCACTGTTCCAGTCGCTGATCAAGAAACCGCACGGCATCATTCTTGTCACCGGCCCGACCGGTTCCGGCAAGACGACGACGCTTTATGCGGGTCTGGCGGAGATCAACGACCGCAGCCGCAACATCATGACCGTCGAGGATCCGATCGAGTACTACATCGACGGCATCGGCCAGACGCAGGTCAACACCAAGGTGGACATGAGCTTCGCGCGCGGCCTGCGCGCCATCCTGCGTCAGGACCCCGACGTCGTGATGGTCGGTGAAATCCGCGACCTGGAGACCGCCGAAATCGCGGTCCAGGCCTCGCTCACCGGTCACCTCGTGCTCTCCACCCTGCACACCAACAGCGCCGTCGGCGCGGTCGCCCGCCTGCGAGACATGGGCGTGGAGCCGTTTCTGCTTGCGTCCAGCCTGATCGGCCTGATGGCCCAGCGACTGGTACGCACGCTGTGCCCGCACTGCCGCACCCCCTACGAGGCCGACGATGCCGAATGCGAGCTGTTCGGCATCGATCCGAAGAACCGGCCGACCATCTACAACGCGGTCGGCTGCACCGAATGTCGCCATACCGGCTATCTGGGGCGCTCCGGCATCCAGGAACTGGTGGCCGTGGACGAGGCCATGCGCACGATGATCCACGACGGCTCGTCGGAGCAGGCGCTGGAAGTCCACGCCCGGCGGTCCTCCCCGAGCATCCGCCAGGCCGGTCTGCGCAAGGTGCTGGAAGGCCGGACGACGGTTCAGGAAGTCCTGCGCGTCACCCGCGAGGGCTAGCCGCTCACCTGCGCGATGGCAGCATTCGAATACAAGGCCCTGGATCGGCGCGGCCGGCAGAAGAAAGGATTGATCGAGGCCGATACCGCCCGGCAGGTTCGCCAGCAGCTGCGCGAACAGGGCCTGATCCCGACTGACGTGAAGCAGGTCGCCGAGCAGTCCGCCGGTCAGGGCTTTCGCCGTGCAAGCGGCTTCTCCTCCGGCGAACTGTCCCTGTTCACCCGCCAGCTCGCCACGCTGCTGCGCTCCGGCCTGCCGCTGGAAGAGGCGCTCAGTGCCGTTGCCGAGCAAACCGAATCCCGCAAGGTGAAGCGCACCACCCTGGGCGTGCGCGCCAGCGTGCTGGAGGGACACACGCTGGCCCATGCGCTCAGCAGCTTTCCCGGTGCGTTCTCGACCCTTTATCTGGCGACCGTGGAAGCCGGCGAGCATTCCGGTCATCTCGACCTGATCCTCGAGCGCCTGGCTGACTACGTGGAATCACGTCAGCAGATGCAGCAGAAGATCGTGCTGGCCAGCTTCTACCCGGCGATCCTGTCGCTGGTC
>NZ_CAXFCL010000181.1:0-4109 GCF_964000955.1 uncultured Abyssibacter sp. | reverse complement strand
TGTGGCTTATCCATTGGTGCTGTATCCGCTGGTCGTGGTGGTGGTGGGGCGCCACTTCCGCGCCGGTGCTTCCGCCGAATCGCTGGGCTGGAAGGCGGCCATGGTCAATCTCAGTGATCTCGCCGCGATGGGCGCGTTTCCCCGCTGGCTGACGCTGGCGCTGACCCTGCCGGAGGCGGACGACGACTGGGTCGCCGCATTCGCGGCGGGTTTTCGCGCGGCCATCGCCGAGTGTGACGCGGATCTGGTCGGCGGCGACATCACGCGCGGGCCACTGACCATTGGCGTGACGGCGCTCGGCGAATGTCTTGAGGCGCCGCTGACACGCCGCGCGGCGCGTTCCGGTGATCATCTGCTGCTGACCGGTGTGACCGGGCAGGCCGCGGCGGCGTTGGCGCTGCTGGAGCAGGGCGCCGAAGCGGATGTGCCCGCAGAACTGCTGCATCGACTGGACCGGCCCGATGCCAGGGTCGCCGCCGGTCGCGCCGCCCGGGGGCTTGCCCGCGCCGCGATCGACGTCTCCGACGGCGTGCTGGCCGATCTGCGTCATGTGCTGGATGCCTCGGGCGTGGGCGCTCGTCTGAACGCCAACGCGTTGACGCCGGACGACGGCCTGCGTCAGGCCGCCAGCCGCTGCGGCACGACCGCCGCCGAGTGGATGTGGGCCGGTGGTGACGACTACGAATTGCTGGTCGCGGTGTCTCCGGTGCATGTGCGCACGCTGCTGGAACTCTGGCGCGAGCAGGGGCTGACGCCGGTCGAGCTCGGCCGGGCCACGGATTTGCCGGGCATACACTGGGCCGGCGACGCACCGCGGATCGATCCCGTATCCTCCGGCTATCGTCATTTTTAGCGATCGCGCCGAGCTCCACGCATGAAACCACGTCCGCCGCATCGTCTGATCCTCACCACCCCCGTGCATTTCTGGGCCTTCGGGTTTGGCAGCGGCCTGGCACCGGTGGCGCCGGGCACCTTCGGCAGTCTGGTCGGCCTGGTGGTGTTCGCCCTGGTGGGTTGGCTGCCGCGCGAGCTGTTCTGGGCCGTGGTCGTGCTGGGCTTCCTGTTCGGGCTCTACATCTGCGGCGCCAGTGCCCGGATGCTGCGCGTGCATGACGACCCGGGGATCGTCTGGGATGAGATCGTCGGCATCCTGATCGCGCTAATCCCCCTGAACATGGGCGTTCAGGACATGTTCGGCGTGCTGCCGGCCTGGGCCTGGGCGCTGATCACCTTCGTCTGGTTCCGTGTCTTCGACATCATCAAGCCCTGGCCCATCCGCTGGATCGACCGCCACGTGGGCGGGGGTACCGGCATCATGCTGGATGATGCGCTGGCCGGGGTTTACGCGGGTTTGTTGAGCGTGCTGACCGGCTGGCCGGTCGTCTGGATCTCCGGCCTGTTTGACTGAGTCGCGGCGCCCGGCGCCTCCCAGTCCGGGTGACCCCACAGGTAGCGCAGCCGCTGTCCCCAGGTCAGCCCGTCGCGGCTGGCCTGACGGAACATGTACGCCCATTCCTGGAACGTCAGCGTGATCGGATTGTGCGTGCGGATTTGGCGCCGGGTGATGCCGTATACGCAGGGCTCGTCGTCGCGTTCCTCGACGAACGTGCCGAACAACCGGTCCCAGAGGATCAGCACACCGCCGAAATTGCGGTCCACGTAGCACTCGTTACGCGCGTGATGCACGCGATGGTGCGACGGCGTGTTGAACACGAACTCGATCGCCGGGTGCAGCTTGTGAACCGCCTGCGTGTGAACGAAGAACTGGTAGGCGAGGTTGATCCCCACGACCAGTACGACCCAGTGCGGTTCGAAGCCGATCCAGGCCAGCGGCAGCCAGAACACCCACATCCCCGAAATCGGGTAGGTGAGACTCTGGCGGAATGCCGTCGACAGGTTCAGTCGCTCGGATGAATGGTGGGTGACGTGCGAGGCCCACATCCAGCGCATGCCATGGCTGACGCGATGGAACCAGTAGTAGAAGAAATCCTGGGCGATGAACAGTGCCGCGATGGTCCATGCGCCGGTTTGCAGGTCTAACAGGCGGAACTGGTAGACCAGCGTGTACAGGCCCAGCAGCACCAGCCAGGCCAGCCCGTCGGCAACCTGGTGCATTCCGGCCAGGCTGATGTTGGAGAGCGTGTCACGCCATGTGTACATCGCCACGCCGCGACGACGCCAGTAAAGCGCTTCCCACAGCATGCAGCCGTAGAAGACGGGGGCGAGTGCGAGCAGGATCAGCGATTCCATCATTCCTCCATGGATCGTGCGCCGCGTCACCTGCGCACGATTCTGTTACTTCAGAGACTCCGCGTAACGGCGCAGCCCCTTGCGAAACGCGGCTTCGAGCTGCCTGCGGATCAGGCCGCCCGTGAACGGCAAACGGCCGTCAAACAGGACTTCGTAGTGCAGGCGCGAGCCGGTCGCGGTTTCCTCGAACAGCATGATCCCGCGGTGGTTCTTGATCGGCGCCTTGGTGGTCACCGTGTATTCCATGCGCTCCGGGGCTTCGAAGCGCACCACGGTTTCCTCGAAGGACATCGGGCCGATCGTGACCTTGCGAACCGAGTGCAATCCGTTCTCGGCGTCTTCCCCGTCCTTGATGCGAACCATCTTGGCACCGAGAATCGCTCCAACCTTGTTATGGTCCGTCAGGTGAGCGAACACGGTTTCGCGCGGTGCGGGGAATTCCTGAACAACAGCGATGCGCTGCTTGGGCATACAAGTCTCCTGTGGGTAATCAGTCTGCGTAACGATAGCGCGAACGTCTTGACCGGCGGTGCCCGCGTCTTGACCGCGCATGCCAGCGCGCTCACGAAGGCAGGCGCGTGACCGCCAGCGTCTCGGTTGCCTATGTACAGTCCGTGCTCGATTACGTCGAGCAGGCGGGCGGTGACATCCGGTCGCTGATGACCGCCACGGGACTCACGCGCGCCACGCTGGACGATACCCATGCCCGGGTTCCGGCGGCGCTGTTCGCGCGGCTGTTCGATGCCGCGGCCACGCTGCTGGGTGAACCGGACCTCGGTCTGAAGGTCGGCGCCGCGATCAAGCCGGGCCACTACGGCGTGCTGGGCTACGTGGTGATGAGCTGCGACACCCTGGCCGATGCGCTGGCGCGGCATCTGCGCTATCAGGCGCTGGTTGCGGACATCGGCGAGGCGCGCCTGGAACCGGTGGATGGTGGGCGACTGCGCTTGCGCTGGGTGACCGAGGTGCCGCCGACGCGGCAGCTGGCCGAGCACAATCTCGCCGGCTGGGTGACATACGCCCGCTGGATCACCGCCAATGCGTCCAATCCCGATCTGGTGCTGCTGCCGCATGCGCGGCCGGCAAGTACCCGTGTTCACGAGTCGATCTTCCGCTGTCCGGTCCGGTTCGAGACCGGGCAGACCGCGCTGGAATTCCCCGCCTCGCTGCTGTCGACGCGAATCGCGCAGGCCGATCCCGGTCTGCGCGCGCAGATGGATCGTTACGCGCATCGGCTGCTGGACGAGTACGCGCGCGAGACGACGCTGGAGGGCAGGTTGCGTCACTGGCTGCGCAAGCAGCTGACCTCCGGTGGCTGTCAGTTGGAGAGCGCCGCCAGCGTCGTCGAGCTAACCCCGCGCACCCTGCAGCGCCGTCTGGGCGAAGAGGGTTGGACCTTCAACCGCCTGATCGACGACACCCGCAAGGAGCTCGCCCTGGATCTGATGACCAACGAGGCGCTATCCGGAGCTGAGCTTGCCTTCATGCTGGGTTTTTCCGATCAGACCGCCTTCACGCGCGCCTTCCGTCGCTGGTTCGGCATGACGCCCGGCCAGGCGCGCGACGATCCCCGGCAGCTCCTGGCGAAATCGGGCGAGCCTGGTCCGGATTGAAGATTCCGCCGGAATTGCCGATGCTCACGGGAAACGCCGATCCGTGGGCGGCCAGCGTGGTGGTCTCCGGCGGTTTGACCAGGATTCGATGCGGCGCCGGCGAGGGCGTAACCTAAGGAAGCTCTGATCTATTCGCATCATCAAGACGGCGTCGGTATTCCCGCAAGACTAGGCGGAGTGAGTGCGATTTGGTCATTCCAGATGAGCGAGCGACAACGCAGGATTGCGGGAATACCGCCCCGGTCC
>NZ_CAXFCL010000180.1:0-3639 GCF_964000955.1 uncultured Abyssibacter sp. | reverse complement strand
TGCGCCTAGGCTGACGGTGAAGCCGGCCGGCAGCGATGGCGCGCGCGCATCACCTTCTTTCGGCGCGCCGAACCAGGCAACCTCGACGATGCGCCAGCAATAAACAACCGCCAGCAGGGAACTGACCAGCAACGCGACGATGGGCACCCAGGCCGATTCCGCGAGCAATGCCTGCAACAGCGCCCATTTGCTGACGAAACCCGCGGTGCCGGGCACGCCGATCAGCCCGAGCAGGCCAATCAGCAGGGCCGCGAACAACAACGGCTGGCGGGTCGGCATGCCCGACACATTGTCGACGGCACTGCCGCCCAGCCGCCAGACCATCGCGGCGGCGATGACGAACAGTCCGCACTTGATCACACCGTGATTGACCATGTGCAGCACCGCTGCGCCAGCGCCGTCGGCCGTGCCCAGCGCGATGCCGAGAATGATGTAGCCGATCTGGGCGAGGCTGGACCAAGCCAGCAACTGCTTGAAGTCGCTCTGGTAGATCGCGACCGCGGAGCCGACGATCATCGCGATGCAGGCCAGCCACATCAGGATGGTGCCGATGGGCAAAGTCGCGAACACCACGACCGGACCGAGCACGGTAGTGGCGAACCGGAGTAGGGTGTAAGCGGCGACCTTGGTGGCGGTGGCCGCCATGAACGCGGTGACCGCGGACGGGGCCTCCGCATAGGCGGCAGGCAGCCACGCGTGTAGCGGGAACAGTGCGATCTTGATCGCCAGGCCGATGACGATGAACGCGGAGGCCGCGATCAGTACGCGATTGCCGAAACCGGTGGTCAGCGAGCCGGCGAGGTCCGCCATGTTGAGGGTGCCGGTGATGGCGTACAGCAGTCCGACGCCGGTCAGGAAGAACGTGCCTCCGACGGTGCCCATGACCAGATAGCGGAAGCTTGCCATCAGCGCGCGGCGCGACCTGCCCATGGCGATCAGCGCGTAGCCAGACAAGGATGAGATCTCCAGGAACACGAACACGTTGAACGCATCACCGGTCGCGGTCATGCCCAGCAGGCCGGTCATGCAAAGGGCCAGACAGGCGTAGAACAGATAAATCCTCGGCTCGGAGATCTCGCGCTGGACCGATGCTCTGGCCATCGGCGCGACCAGCAGGCCGATGCCGCTGACCAGGCACAGCACGATCGCGTTGAGCAGGTCGACGCGGTACTCGATGCCGAATGGCGGCTCCCAGCCACCAAGAAACGCCTGCAACACGCCGTGCTCCCGCACCAGCAGCAGGCAGCGGACGGCGAGGGCGAAACTGCCCGCCGCCGAAGCCGCGTAAAGCGCCCAGGCGGCCGTGGAGTGGCGCACCAGAACGATCAGCGGAGCGATCAGCAGCGGGATCAGCACCACCAGGACGGGGAGTTGCGTATTCACGCCTGTCCGCTCTCCCGTTGCTCCTGCTTCACGGCCTCGTGTTCTTCAATGGTGTGGTAGGCCTCGTGGATACGGACGACGAGCGCCAGCCCGACGGCCGTCGTCGCCACGCCGACGACAATCGCGGTCAGGATCAGCACGTGTGGCAGCGGGTTGGAGTACACCGCGCCCTCACCGGCGAGAATCGGCGCCGTGCCGCCCTCGATCTTGCCCAGACTGATGAACATCAGGAACACCGAGGTCTGGAACATCGACAGGCCCAGCAGCTTCTTGACGAGGTTGCCATGCGCCATGACCGTGTACAGCCCGATCATCATCAGCAGCACGACCACCCAGTAGTTGTAGTGCGCCAGGATCATCGGCGGCCTCGTCCCGCGAAGCTGTAGAACAGCATCAGCATGACCGATGCGACGGTGATGCCCACACCCAGTTCCACCAGCAGAATGCCCAGGTGCTGGCCATGGCTGGGGTGCTCCGGGTCGATGGCGCTGTAGTCCAGAAAGGCGCGGTCCGACAGCAGGCTGAACACGCCGACGCCGGCATAGAGGAGCACGCCCAGGGGCGCCAGCCGGCGCACCACCGGGGGCGGCAGGACCTGACGTGCCGCCGACAGCCCGAACACCAGCGCGTAGAGAATGATGCCGGAGGCGAAGATCACGCCGGCCTGAAAGCCGCCGCCCGGTCCGTAGTCACCATGAAACTGCACGTACAGCGCGAACAGCAGGATCATCGGCACCAGCATCTTGGCGATGACCCGCAGGACCACGTGCTCCTGTTGCAACGCCCTCATGACTCGTCCTCCGCGCGCTCGCGGCTGCAGCGTCCCAGCAGCATCAGCACCGCGATGCCGGCCGTGAACACGACGACGACCTCGCCCAGCGTGTCGAACCCGCGGTAGCTGGCCAGCAGCGTGGTGACCATGTTGGGGATGCCCACTTCCTCGTGCGTGGTCTCGACGTAGCGCTCGGTGATCGGATCGGTCTGCACTGGCGTGTCCGCGGCGCCGAAGGGCGGCATGTCGGACAGCGCGACCAGCAGCACGCCACCGCAGGCGACCGCCACCAGCAGGGCCGGCACGCGCTTCTGGTGTGGCGCGGCATGCTCGCGTGAACGGGTGAGGCCGAAGGTCGCCAGGAACAGCACCGTCGTCATCCCGGCGCCGACGGCCGCTTCGGTGAAGGCGACGTCGACGGCGTCCAGCAACACGAAGACACTCGCGCTGAGCAGGCTGTAGATGCCGCTGAGCATGGCCACGGCAAACAGTCCGCGCAGCCGCGCGATCGCCAGGCCGGTCACTACCAGACAGGCGAGCAGGAACACATTGAGCGCATCGAACGCCAGCGCGCTCATGCCGCGGTCCTCGGAGGACGGCGGCCGGCCTGACGCCGGCCGAGCAGCGGCTTGTAGCCGTCGGCCAGCGCTGCCTGGGCGAGTGCGTGCGAGGCCGTCGGGCTGGTCAGCACCAGAAAGCCGATGATCAGCAGCAGGCGCACGGCGACCGTCCAGTCCGGCGCCTGCAACAGCAGGCCCAGCAGAATCATCGACGCGCCCACCGTGTCGGTCATTCCGGCCGCATGAGAGCGCGTGAACACGTCGGGCATGCGGAACAGGCCGATGCCACTGATGACGCAGAACGCGCCACCGGCCAGCAGCAAGCACCAGGAGAGGCCGTCGATGACGAAGGTCATAGGTCGTCGTGCTCCCCGGCGCCGTCGATCCAGCCCAGCTCGCCGTAATGCATGAGTTTCAGCACGGCGACCGTGCCGATGAAGTTGATCAGCGCATAGACCAGGCCGATATCCAGAAACTCGGGTCGGCCGAACAGGAAGCCGGCAACCGCGATGAACAGCACGGTCTTGGTCCCGAACACGTTCAACGCAAGGATGCGGTCGTAGACCGTGGGTCCAAGCAGGGCGCGCGCCAGCGCAAGCGCCATGGTGGTTGCCACCGCGAGCATGGCCGCCGCGAACATCACGAGCCGGTATCCAGTTGGCGCACGCGCGTGGCGAAGCGGCCGGTTTCCAGCTCGTCGATGAAGGCCTCGTCGATGCTGTGCACGTCGATGGTCCTGTCATCAACGCGGACCGACAGCGTGCCGGGCGTGAGCGTGATGGAATTCGCCAGGATGGTTTCGCCCATGCTGGTCGACTGACCGTGGGCGATCGGACGAAAGTCCGGGTTCAGCGACTGCGGACCGCGCAGCACTCGAATCGAGACCTTGATGGAGGACAGGATGATTTCCTTGGTCAACCACAG
>NZ_CAXFCL010000179.1:0-7108 GCF_964000955.1 uncultured Abyssibacter sp. | reverse complement strand
GCCGGCGGTCTCGACGCCCGGTTGCAACTGCCGCGCTGTGCGACGGAACCACAGGGCATGCGAATGATCGGCAATCCGGCCAGCGGTGCAGCGACGGTGGAAGTCCGCTGTCTGTCCACACCCGGCTGGAAGCTGTTCGTGCCGGTACGCACGCAGCAGCGCAGCTACGTGGTGGTCGCCCGGTCGCCGATCGCGGCGGGCACGGTGATTGCAGCGGATCAGCTGGAACGCGTGGAACAGGCGGTACGCGGCGCGACCCGCGGCTACATGACGGACATTCCGTCGGTGGCGGGTCGGGTGGCGCGACGGCATATCGCCGCCGGCACGGTGATCCGGCCGCAGTGGTTCGAGGCGGCGAACGTGATCGACCGCGGTCAGACGGTGACGCTGGTCGCGCGAACCGGCGGCGTGGAGATTCGCAGCCGCGGCGAGGCGTTGCAGGCCGCCAGTCCGGCGGGGCTGCTGAAGGTCCGCAACCTGTCATCGGGCCGGATCATTGAGGGCCGGGCGCAGGATGACGGCACCGTGCTGGTCAATTAACGTTATTAAATTAATGAGTTACGACACATGACCGTTCGTCGGCGTCAAAAAACAATCGCTAAAGGATTCGTGAACGACGTCGATAACGTCAGTCATTCGACACAGAACGCAGGAGAACCATCGTGACCGGGAAGATCGATTCGTCCGTCGTAACCCAGATGACGACAGGCACACAGGGTGTGCAGGCCGGCAAGTCAGGGGCGGCAGGACACGCCAAGATCGGCGCGGTTCGCGAAGCCGACTCTGTCACCCTCAGTGGTCAGGGCGCGAACCTCAATGAACTCGTCAACGTGGCGCAGCAGACGCCGGACGTTGATGTACAGAAGGTGGCTGCGATTCGCGAAGCCATCGCCTCCGGCAGCTACCAGGTCAACGCCGAATCCATCGCCACCAAGATGGCGCACATGGAATGGCAGTTGGGCGGCCAGTGAACCCGCAGTCGTCTACGCTGATGCGGCTGGAAAGCGAGCTGGGCTCGCAGATTCAGGCGCTGGAGGCCGCCGCGCTGGGCCGCGACCCGGATGCGCTGCTCGCGGTGGCCAGCGAACTGGAAGCCGCGGTCACATCGATGCACGCGTCGGGTTTCGCCGAGCTGAACATCGACGATCCGGCGGACCGCTCCCGCATCGCGCAGACGCTGGAACAGTTGCAGGCGGACATGCGCAAGGCCTTCGCCGTGGTCGCGCAGCGTCGGGATCAGACCGGCGCCGCGCTGCAGGCGCTGGGCGCGACCTCACCCGGCGACGGTTACGGCGCGGGCGGATACGCTCGCGGCCGCGTGCTCGGGCAGGCCTGAGACGACGATGTCCACGGCGGGACCTCAACAGTGGCAACTCGTCGACTCGCGCGATGAGATCGTCACCCTGCTCACGCGCCTGGCGGAATCACGCCAGCCGGTCACGCTGACGCGGGCGGCCAATGCCTGCCTCAGCCTGCTGCTGCGGCTGGACACCCGAAACGACCGCCTGAATTTCGACGCGCCCCCCGGCGGCTTCGGTGCCCTGCGCAAGCATGCCGTGCTCCAGGCCCAGGCTCGGGTGCAGGGATACGGCCTGCGCTTTACCACCACCGTCGACGCGCTGGAACAGGACGGCACGCTGACAACGTGGATGCCCGGCAGCGTGGAACATTCTCAGCGTCGCCGCGCGCATCGCGTCAGCATTCCCCGTTCCATGCAGATTCGGGCCACCTTGTTTCCGCTGGGCGGTTCGCCGATCCGCGTCCGCGTGACCGACCTGTCTACCCAGGGTTTCGGCGCGACGTTGCGTTCGGAGTCCGCACGCGACCTGCATCCCGGCCGCGTCCTGGACGGTGCGTTCGGGCTCAAGGATTCGGCGTTCTACGCACCGATCACCGTGCGGGGCGTCCGTCAGCACGACGGCAGCTTCACCATCGGCGGCGAGTTCACCTCGCTGAGCAGCGGCGACCGGCGGGCCATCGAACGAGAGGTGGTCGAGTTGGAACGCTACTGGCGCCCCGGGGCGCAGCGACGCGTCTCCCCGCTCCGCGCCTGAAACACCGCACCGACCGCTGGTCACCGACCAGCGGCGTTCAAGACCGGCACAAATCGGCCGATTCACTCCGTATCAGTGACGGATCGTCCAGATCCCAGCGGAGTTTCCTATGGCGACTGTGTTCTCCATGACCGGTTCCACACTCAAGACATCGGCAGCCGACAAGGACAGCGTCAAGACCGTGACGAGTATCGAACGGGCGCCGAGTTTCAGCCCTCCCATCCTCAGCAGCGAGCGCTTTCACCACACACTCACCTACGAATCTCCCGAAGCCTGGCTGGACGCGGCCGTGGATGCGTTCCGCGAGCGCGTCCCATGCCAGCGGGTCAGCATCTGGCAGCGCATCGGCATGTCGGCGCAGTTCGAGGTCATGCACGGCGACGTGGACTGCATCCCGATGCCACCGGTCAGCCGCACCATCGACACGCTCTGCGAAGGCGAGCCGACGATCATCCGCGTCAAGTCCGTGGACCGCAGTGGCGCCTGCGTGAGCAACGGCCATGTCTGGCTGGTGGTGCCGGTGCTCGCCCGCGGAGAGTTGCGGGGCGCGGTCACGATCGAGCGAGCCGCCGACACCGACGAGTACACCGAGGCCGATGTGGAATCCGCCCGAACGCTGGCGGGCGCCATCGGCGAGGTCTGGAGCCGAAAGCGGATCAATGAACTCGAGGAAGGGCTGATGCTCAGCCTGGCGCGCTACCGGCTGCTGCACGAGCATTTCCCCGGACTCGTCTTCCTGCTCGATTCGGAATGCCGGATCGTGTCGATGAGCCTGTTCGCCGCGCGTCGTCTCGACGTCGCCTTCTCTGACGTCGCGGGATTCACCTTCGACCAGCTGTGTTCCAGCGAATCCGCGGTGGAACTGACCCAGGCCATCCGCCGATCGCAGGCCTCCCAGTCTTCCGAGCCCGTGCAGTACGAAGCCTATCTGCGGGGTCGTCGAGGCACGCCACTGCCGGTGGTGCTGTCGATCCGCACGCACGAGATGCCGCAAAGCGATCCGGTCACCCTGATTGCCGCAGAGGATTTGTCGCGCCTGCGCAAGGCCGAACGCCAGCTTCATCGGCGTGACTGTCTGGACCCCGTCACCGGCCTGCTGAACCGCTGGGAGTTCGAGCGTCAGGTGGCCGACGGCCTGATCCAGCTCGACGGCGAGGCGACCTGCAGCGTCATCTACCTGAACCTGGACCACTTCAAGGTCATCAACGAATCCACCCACCACGAGGCCGGTGACCGCTACCTCAAGCAGATCGGCATGGTGCTGCGCGACACGCTCGGTTCGGTGCCGCTGATCAGCCGCGTGGGCGCCGACCACTTCGCGATCTACCTGCGGGACAAGACCGACGCCGAAGTGAAGAGCTGCATGTCCAAGGTGAGTCGCGCGATCCGCTCCTACCGGTTCTCGGTCGACCGCCACATCTTCCGCTGCGGTGCCAGCGTCGGCGCCGTCACTGGCTTCGGCCCGGAACTGACCGCCAACGATTTGCTCGCCCGCGCCGAGCGCGCCTGCGAACGGGCGCGACAGGCCGGTGAACCGTTTCTCGACTACTGGGCGCCCCACACGCAATCGGGCGATGGCGGCGACAGTGAGGTCGACTGGGTCGCGCGTCTGCACGACGCGCTGCGCTACGGCCGCTTCCGCCTGTTCGCGCAGCCCATCGAGTCGCTCGCGGCGGACCGCGCCCAGCACTACGAGATTCTCGTGCGGATGATCGGACAGGATGGCGAAGTGATCCCGCCGGGCAAGTTCCTGCCCGCCGCCGAGCGCTTCGGACTGTCGGACGAGCTGGACCGCTGGGTGTTCCACGAGACGCTGGCCTATCTGCAGGCCCAGCACGCCGATACGGACGCCTGCATGTACTCGGTCAACCTGTCCGGCAAATCGCTGGCCAACCGCGAGTTCCTCGACGAGGTCGTCGCCACGCTCCAGCGCCACCCGACCCTCGCGCGACGGCTCTGCTTCGAGATCACCGAAAGTTCGGCCATCGGCCGCTTCGATGTCGCGTCGGCATTCATCCGCGAGGTGCATGCCTGCGGCGCCCATATCGCCCTGGACGATTTCGGCAGCGGCATGTCCTCGTTCGGCTATCTGAAGAAGCTGACCGTCGACTACCTCAAGATCGACGGCATGTTCATCCGCGATCTGCTCGGCGATCCCAGCAACCAGGCCATCGTGAAAACCATCGTCTCCATGGCCCAGGCATTCAACGTCAAGACCGTCGCCGAATTCGTCGAGGATCGGGATGTCGCCCAGCACCTGGCCGCCATGGGCGTGGACTACGTGCAGGGATTCGGAATCGGCAAACCGCGACCGCTGGCGGACAGGACGAGGCACCCCCGCGGCTGATCGGCACCGACGGTCGCGGTCTTCGCGGCGGGGAATTCCGGCGCGCGGTCGCGCGTGATCGGATGGCACGTATCGTGCGGCAGGGCAGCAAACCGGCCCATCTTGCCATCGCACGGAAACACCCAATGCAGCACCACCGCCTTCTTTCCCTGGCCGTCTGCTCGGCCCTGCTGACCGCCTGTGGCGGCGGCTCGGAATACGGTTCACCGACCGGCGGCTCGTCCCCGGGGCTGGGCCGTCCCGCGCTACCCCCCGTCGCCGACGTGGCCGCCGATCCCGCCGCGAGCGGATCGCTGGAACTGACGTCGACCGAATACGATTTCGGACGGATCACCGTCACCGACGAACAAACCGGCTCGACCTACGAGACCGACGTCCACGGCTACATCACCTACCCGACCACGTCGGATACTCCGATGCCGGTGCTGCTGTTCCAGCATGGTCGTCACCAGACCTGCGAAACCGGCATCGGCCAGTTGCCCATCCCTGTCGGCGATGACAACTGCCCCGACCTCGCCCCGATCATCTCCCCGGCGAACAGCTACCGTGGTTACGACTATCTGGTGCAGAACCTCGCCAGCCACGGCTATGCCGTGATCTCGATCGACGCCAACGACATCAACGACAACGACGGCAGCCCATCCGCCGGCGATGCCGGCGCGCTGGCCCGGGCCGAACTGATCCTCACGCACCTGGACGCGTTCCGCGACATCAACACCGAAGGCGGCCAGGGTTTCGACGATCTGATTGGCCGGCTGGACTTCGGCCACATCGGGCTGATGGGCCACTCGCGTGGCGGCGAAGGCGTGAACAAGACCGTGAGCCTGAACGCCGCACGCGACGAGCCGCACTCGCTCACCGCCGTGTTCTCGCTGGCACCCACCGACTACAACGCCCAGGACGTCACCGGCGTCACCTGGGCCACGCTGCTGCCCTACTGCGATGGCGACGTCGAGAACCTGATGGGCGCCTTCGCCTTCGATGCGGCTCGCGACCTCGCGCCGGGCGATGACCACCCACGCTTCCAGATTCTGGCGATGGGTGCCAACCACAACTACTTCAACACCGTATGGACCTCGGACGACTGGACCATTCACGGTACCGCCAACGACAGTCATTGCGGCGCCAACGCGGACAGCAACGAACGCGACGACCCGGAGGCCCAGCGCGCGCTGGGCACCTTCTTCATGGCCTCGTTCTTCCGCTATTTCGTCGGCGGCGAAACGGAATTTGCCGACTACTGGACCGGTCTGGCGGACGTGCCACCGACCATCTGCCCGGGCGGCGATACATCCGGCTGCCCGCAACGCTACCTCCTGTCGAGCTGGGCCAATGCGGACAACCGGCTGCCGATCGACACCACGCCGATGGAGACGGCGCTGACGACGAATGCGCTGGGCGGCGCGATCACGCTGGACGGCTTCGCCGCCTTCGAGGCCTGCACCACCGACGCCCGCGACGGAACCGGCTGCGGCAACTCAGAACCCACGTTCACCAGCACCGACCAGTTGCTGCTTCAATGGACCGCGGGTGCCACCTACACCAGCGACCTCGGCAATCTCGACGCCAGCGACTACCACGTGCTGACGATCCGCGCGGGCGTTTCCATCGGGGATGACGCCAATCTGGAGGGTCAGGATTTCGCCATCGCGCTCAGCGACACCAGCGGGCGCGTCGCCCGCGTGAACGCATCGGCCTTCAGCGCGGCCCTGTTCTATCCGCCCGGTGACGAATTTGACGGAGGCGGATCGCGCAAGCTCGTACTGAGCGACCTGCGCATCCCGCTGACGGCGTTTGGTGGCATCGACTTTGACCATCTGCGGTCGCTGGACCTGGAATTCACACTGACCGCGGCCGGCACGGTGCAGATCACCGATATCCAGTTTCAGCGGGTGACGCCGTGAGGCCGGCGCCGGCACGCTGGGCGCTCGCCCTCGCCACGGCGCTGCTGGCCGCCTGTGGCGGCAGCGAGCGGCTTTCCTCCGACGACACGCCACCACCGGCCGCGGTCGACTTCGAGATCGTGGAGGCGACCATCAGCGACGTTCACGCCGCGATGGCGGCCGGTTCTCTGGCCTGCGTGGACCTGGTCCAGGGCTATCTGGACCGGATCGACGCCTACGACCATCAGGGTCCGACGCTCAACAGCGTGATCGCGATCAATCCGGATGCGCTGGCCGACGCCGCGGCGCTGGATGCCGCCTATGACGATCACGGGCTGACCGGGCCGCTGCACTGCGCCCCGATCCTGCTCAAGGACAATTTCGACGCCGCCGGCCTGGTCACCAGTGGTGGGGCCACGGCGCTGGACAATGCGATGCCGCCGGACGACGCCTTCAGCGTCGCCGGAATCCGCGCAGCCGGTGCGATCATCCTGGGCAAGGCGAACATGGACGAGTTCGCATTCGGCTTCGTCGGCTCATCGTCGATGGGCGGACTGGTGCACAACCCCTACGACCCGACGCGGGGTTCCGGGGGCAGCAGTTCCGGTTCGGGTGCCGCGATCGCCGCCAGTCTGGCGATGTTCGCCACCGGCTCCGACACCGGAGGATCGATTCGGGTGCCCTCCTCCCTCGGCGGCCTGATCGGGCTGCGCCCGAGCCTGCGCCTGGTCTCGCAGGACGGCATCCTGCCACTGGCGCACTTTCAGGATGTCGGCGGCCCGATGTGTCGCACGGTGCGCGACTGCGCCCTGCTGCTGGACGCG